>JAGKWY010000109.1 GCA_021151625.1 Gammaproteobacteria bacterium
TCATACGAGGGCTTCCACTAACAAAAATGAACGCGGATAATACCCGAACCACAGGAATACTGAGAAGAGTTTGGGGGAAATAATGGCTGACGGTAACCACGAGCTGCGCAAGGCTGGCCTTAAAGTCACTTTGCCGCGAGTTAAGATTTTGCAAATGCTGGAGTCCTCTGAACAGCATCACATGAGCGCGGAGGATGTATACAAAGCGCTGATGGAGCAGGGTGATGACGTTGGTCTGGCAACTGTGTACCGGGTGTTAACCCAGTTTGAAACTGCCGGTTTGGTGGTTCGTCATAACTTCGATGGCGGCCATTCGGTGTTTGAAGTAGCGCGCGGCGAGCATCACGATCACATGGTCGATATAGATGCCGGCACTATCATTGAGTTCCATAATGATGAGATTGAAGCCCTGCAAAAACGTATTGCTGCTGAATACGGCTACGAGCTGACTGACCACAGTCTGGTACTTTATGTGCGTAAAAAGCGCTGAGTTATATGAAGATTGCGAGAAAGAAGTGTTTTGAGGTGAAAAAGGTTAGAACTTGGCTGTAAAAACGAGTATTGTTAACTGGTTCGACTTTTTTGCCGTTTTTTTAAAAGTTTGCTGTTTTTGAAAGAAACGTTAGTGTTTTGATGTAGGAAACGTTGATTTGTATTACTGCTTGAGGGCGCGTTTATCGCGCCCTTTTTGTTTTCTGTAGTTTGTAAAAATGGTGTGTAAATTAAAGCGCCAGCATCTCCCGCGCGTGGGCCAGTGACTGTTCGGTCACCTTCAAACCACCCAACATGCGCGCCACTTCCTCCACCTTGGAATTGCCGTCCAACTCAACCAGTGTTGATTCCGCAGATTTCTTGTTTGCGGTTTTAACTACCTGTAAGTGCTGGTGCCCTTTACTTGCCACTTGTGCCAGATGGGTTACACAAATTACCTGGCCGCGCCCGCCTAACTGTCGTAGTAACTGACCAACTACATCCCCGGTCGCGCCGCCAATACCTACGTCAACTTCGTCGAATACCAGTGTAGGAATAGCGGAGGTTTGGGCAGTAACTACCTGGATGGCGAGGCTGATGCGCGACAATTCGCCGCCTGATGCGATTTTTCCCAGTGGGCGCGGTGCTTGTCCAGGATTGGTGCTGATCAGGAATTCCACCTCCTCCAGGCCATTAGCGCCCGGCTTGTCACCTAGAGGGATAAGGCTGACGCTGAATTTGGCATTCTCCATTGCCAGTAACTTGAGTTGTTCGTTGACCTGTCTGGCGAGGCTATTGCCGGCCTTGGCGCGTTTTGCAGAAAGCTGGTCCGCTAGCTGGCGATAGGTTTTTTCCGCCTGCGTGACTTGCTGGGCGAGTTGGTCGAGTTTTGCATCGCCGCCCTGCAGTTGCTCCAGCTCAGAGCTGAGCTTATTGATCAACTCCAGCAGCTCCTCCGCCTGGATACGATGCTTGCGTGCCAGATCGTAAATGGCTGATAGCCGCTCCTCCACTTGCTGCAAGCGTTGCGGGTCCAGGTTGAAGCTATCGATGTGGTGTTCGATTTCGTGCTGGGCTTCTTCCACCTGAATCTGCGCGCTGGTGAGCAGTTCTTCTGCACTTTTCAGGGCCGCTGATTTCTCCGGCAGGCTGCGCAATATATGCAGGGCGCGATGCAGGTTAACGCTCAGCCCTTGTTCCTCATCGCCACAAAAAGCCGCTAACTGCTGACTGCCGCGTAGTATCTCCTCGGCGTTGGCCAGGCTGCGCTGTTCGCCTTCCAGCTTGGCCAGCTCACCTGACTGCAAGCCCAACTGCTCCAGTTCTTCTACCTGATAGCTCAGCAACTGAAAACGGGCATTGACCTCGGCGGCGTTATCACGCAAGTGGATAAAGTGCTCCAGACGGCTCTGCCACTCGCGCCAGGCTTGGCGCACCTGCTTGGCCAATTCAGTTTGGCCGGCAAACTCATCGACGAGGCGACGATGAGTATCTTTGATCAACAGGGACTGGTGTTCGTGCTGGCTGTGGATATCAATCAACATCTCGCCCAGCGTGCGCAGTTGCTGCAAGGTGACAGATTGGCCGTTGATATAGGCCTTGGATTTGCCATCGCTGGCAACTACCCGCCGCAGCAGGCATTCGTGGGGGTGATCGGCCTGCTGTAAGTCGTTGCTCACCAGCCATTCGGCAGCAGCAGGTATCAGGCGAGTATCAAAGGTAGCGCAGATGTCAGCGCGGTTGGCACCGGTGCGTACTCGCTCGCCATCGGCGCGGTCGCCCAGTGTTTGCCCAAGGGCATCCAGCACAATGGATTTACCTGCGCCTGTCTCCCCGGTAATCACCGTCATTCCCGGTTTTAAATCCAGATCAAGATGATCAACCAGAGTGAAGTTTTGGATGTTCAAGTGAGTGAGCATAGGCCGTCCGCCGGGTTGCCAAGGAAAACACCAATAAAAAAGCCAGATACGATTGGTTATTCGTTATCTGGCTGTTTATACAGTATTTGGCGTTAAAGAGGCAAGTCTGCCGGGCGATACTTAAAAGCGGAAGCCCTCCAGTTTGCGGCTCAGTTCATCGGAGGCATCGCGGATTTGCTGGGAGGCGAGCAGGGTACCGCGCGCCGCATCTTTAGTGCCCAGAGACGATTGCTCCACGTGGCTGACATATTCCAGAATCAGGCTGCTGGCCTGGACGTGCTCGATCAGCGAGCTGCCGATATGGGCGACCATTTTGGCCACTTCATCGGTTTCCATGCGCACACTCTCAACAATTTCGCCGCCCTGCCGGGTTTGGGCGATGCCTTCTTTCAACTGGGTGACCATATCGTCCATATTTTGCTTGGCGACACGGCTGGAGTTTTGTACGGCGGTGATGGTATCGCTAATTTCGGTGGTCGCCTGGGTGGTGCGCTGGGCGAGCTGGCGAACTTCATCGGCTACTACCGCAAAACCGCGTCCCTGTTCCCCGGCACGCGCGGCTTCGATAGCGGCATTTAGCGCGAGCAGGTTGGTTTGGTTGGCGACTTCGCTAATCACCGAAATGACTGCCGAAATACTGTTAATACGCTGCGCGAGATCGTCGATGCTGCCCTGGGTCTGGATAACGCTGTTGTCTATCTCCACAAAACTTTTGACCGCATTGGAAATAAGCTTCTGACCCTGATTGGCGGTCTTGGACGCGTGGTCAGTCTGATTGGTCGCAACCTTGGCCTGCTCCATGGCGTCTTTGGTTTGCATATTGAATTCTTCCGCCGATGACGCGATTTTGATGGTGTTGGCACTTTGGTCTTCCGCCATGGCGGTACTGGTTTCCGCCTTGTGGACTATGTCATCACTAATACTGTGCAGGCGCGATACCATGGCCGAAATACTGCCGAGCATATCGCGCAGGGCGTGACGCATGCGGATGACCGAGCCGTAGATACTGTCTTCAGGGGCTGCATGGACATTGCGCTCAGTCAGGTCGCCGCCCGCTACTGCGCGTACTAACGTCAGTACTTCTTTCAGCTCCGCGCCCAAACCTGCATCCAGCTTGCGCGCAAACATCATGACTGGTACCACAATCACCAGCATTACCAGAATACAAACACCCAACTGCCATTTGGCGGTCTCCCAGAAGCGGGCATTTGTTTCGTTAGAGCCTATACCGGTGCCCACCACCCATTTCCAGCGGGGCGAAAGTTTGGCGATGGAGATTTTGTCTTCAATCGAGCCATCGGCCTGTTTTTGCGTCCAGTTGTATTTGGCGGTCTGCCCCTGGGCCTTGCCCACTGCTTTCAGCAATATCTCGCCCACACTGCGGCCATGGCCATCTTTGAACTCATGGAAGCTGGTGCCGTGTAATTGCGGGTCGAGTGGCGCAGCGACAAAGTTCATTTGCTCGTCGGCGACATAAACATATTCGGATTTGTGGTAGGTGTTGTTGCGCAATATTTGGGTAGCGATTTTCTTGGCAGTTTCATCGGCCATTTCACCGCGTGCGGCCATCTGCTCCATCTGGATTACCGTGGCATAGGTGCTATTGAGCAACTGCTCCACCCGCGCGGCGTTGTCCTGGTTGGATGAGTAGCGAACAGTAAACAAGCCGATCAGCATCATTCCCAGAAGGCCGAGCAGGATTTGGGCGGAGACAATCCAGATTTTAACGCGTAATGACATGGTAAATAGCCCTCTGGGTGGCGAACTTATCTAGTGGCTGGTTTGAGTATAGGTGTAAATTTTTGCCTGCTTGATGATCATTTGTGCCAGTTATTGATCGGGCTTATCCATAAAAACTTTAGTGCCAGCGCTTGAATCCCTCTCCCCCAGCCCCATATAGCCCCCACTGTCTGATAGACACCCGAATTTGGTTTTAGCAAGTTATACCGGCGGCTGTGCCGCCCACCAGCGATTGGAGAACACAGTGTCAACCCAAGATTACACCGACATTCAAAACGCGACCGAACCCCAGCCTGCGGCTGAGGAGCAGGTGCAAGCAGAAACCGCTGACGCAGGTATTGAAACCCTGCAGGCACAATTGGCAACCCTGGCGGCTGCTTACGAGTCAGCCAAAGAACAAAGCCTGCGCGCCCAGGCGGAGGCACAAAATGCCCGTCGTCGCGCCGAGCAGGATGTAGAGAAAGCCCACAAGTTTGGTCTGGAGAAAATGGTCAATGACCTGCTGCCAGTGGTCGATAACCTGGAGCGTGCACTCTCCTCGATCGATGCCAGCAATGAGGCTTTTGCGGCAATCGCAGAAGGAATTCAGCTCACCCACAAAACTTTTGTCGATGCCTTGGCTCGTCATCAGGTGGTAGTGGTAAATCCACAGGGCGAGCCGTTCGATCCGAACCTGCATCAAGCTGTTTCCGCGGTGCCTAATCCGGATGTGGAACCCAATACCGTGATCAACTGTTTCCAGAAGGGTTACACATTGCACGGCCGTCTGGTGCGTCCGGCGATGGTGGTAGTTTCCAAGGCTCCGTAAGGTCGCCGACAAGATGATTTTTTTAGCGTCGCACTTGAATTCAACTGCTGCGCGCCAATATAGAAAACAACTGCAAACGAAAGCGTAAACGCACAGCGCCAGCGCGACTCGAGCAAGTCATTAACAATTCAGTGCTCGCCTGTTCGGGCACTCAGCAACAAACAGATTTTCAGGAGCAACACCATGGGTAAAATTATTGGCATCGACTTGGGTACTACTAACTCTTGCGTATCCATTTTAGAAGGCGGCACGCCCAAAGTAATCGAAAACGCCGAGGGCGATCGCACTACGCCGTCCATTATCGCCTTCACCAATGATGACGAAATTCTGGTTGGTCAATCTGCCAAACGTCAGGCAGTAACCAACCCGCACAACACTTTGCATGCGGTAAAGCGTTTGATCGGTCGCAAATTCAAAGATGACGTAGTGCAAAAAGATATCTCCATGGTGCCCTACAAAATCGTTGCGGCTGACAATGGCGATGCATGGGTAGAAGTGAAAGGCGATAAAAAAGCACCGCCACAAATTTCTGCGGAAGTATTGAAGAAAATGAAAAAAACCGCTGAGGATTACCTCGGCGAAAAAGTGACTGAGGCAGTTATTACTGTTCCGGCTTACTTTAACGATTCACAACGTCAAGCGACTAAAGATGCAGGCCGTATTGCAGGTCTGGATGTAAAACGCATCATCAACGAACCTACTGCAGCAGCACTGGCTTACGGTTTGGACAAAGGTGTGGGCGATCGCACTATCGCTGTATACGACCTGGGTGGTGGTACCTTCGATATTTCCATTATCGAAATCGCTGACGTTGATGGCGAACACCAATTCGAAGTGCTTTCTACCAACGGCGATACATTCCTCGGTGGTGAAGACTTCGATATGCGCTTGATTGAATTCCTGGCGGAAACTTTCAAGAAAGATACCGGTATTGATCTGCACAACGATCCACTCGCTCTGCAACGTTTGAAAGAAGCAGCAGAGAAAGCCAAGATCGAATTGTCATCCAGCCAGCAAACCGAAGTGAACCTGCCTTACATTACTGCGGATGCAACAGGTCCAAAACATTTGGTGGTAAAACTGACGCGCGCAAAGCTTGAGTCTTTGGTGGAAGACCTGGTAACCAAATCCATGGACCCGGTAAAACAAGCGATTAAAGATTCCGGCAAATCTATCAGCGATATTGACGATGTCATTTTGGTAGGCGGTCAAACCCGTATGCCATTGGTGCAAAAAGCGGTTGCGGATTTCTTCGGCAAAGAAGCGCGTAAAGATGTAAACCCGGACGAAGCGGTAGCCATAGGTGCGGCCATTCAGGGTTCAGTATTGTCGGGCGATACCACCAACGTATTGTTGCTGGATGTAACTCCACTGACTCTGGGTATTGAAACCATGGGCGGTGTTGCGACTCCATTGATCGAGAAGAACACCACGATTCCCACCAAGAAATCGCAAATTTTCTCGACCGCTGATGACAACCAAACTGCAGTGACTATTCACGTAGTGCAGGGTGAGCGCAAGCAAGCCTCACAAAACAAATCGCTCGGCCGTTTTGACTTGAGTGATATTCCGCCCGCACAGCGTGGCATGCCACAAATTGAAGTAACTTTTGATATCGATGCTAACGGTATTTTGAACGTAAGCGCAAAAGATAAAGCGACTGGTAAAGAACAATCCATCGTGATCAAAGCTTCTTCCGGTTTGAGCGACGATGAAATCCAGAAAATGGTAAAAGATGCGGAAGCTAATGCTGAAGCGGATCGCAAATTTGCTGAAGTAGTGGGCGCGCGTAACACACTGGAAGGTTTGATCCATGCAACGGAAAAAACCCTGAAAGAAGCGGGCGATAAAGCCACTGCGGAAGAGAAATCTGCAATCGAAGCGGCACTGGTTGAAGCGCGCGATGTAGCCAAGGGCGATGACCTGGCAAAAATCGAAGCGGCTACTACCAAACTTACTGAAGCTTCTGGTTCGCTCGCGCAAAAACTTTACGCTGAGCAACAAGCAGCTGGTCAAGCGGGCGGTGCGGGTGCACAGCAAGCCGGTGGCAGCAAGCCAGCTGACGATGGCGTAGTGGATGCTGAATTTGAAGAAGTGAAAGAAGACAAGTAATTAAATCCTCCTGACCCCCTTTTTCAAAGGGGGGAATTAGAGAATGTAATGACAAATGCGGGCTTGCCCGCATTTGTCATGTCAGAAACTAACAAATTTTTTTGAAATGTAAGCGCATTTCTTTGATCGGTGTAACCATGTCCAAACGCGATTACTACGAAATCCTCGGTGTCAAAAAAGATGTAGACGCCGCCGAATTGAAAAAAGCCTACCGTCGAGTGGCAATGAAATTTCACCCGGACCGCAACCCGGATGATCCCAACGCGGAAGAAAAATTCAAAGAGGCTAACGAGGCTTACGAAGTTCTGTCCGACGAAAACAAGCGCGCAGCCTATGATCGCTACGGTCACGCTGGTGTGGATGGCCAAGCTGGAATGGGCGGAGCTGGTGGTTTTGGTGGCGGTAACTTCAGCGATATTTTTGGCGATGTATTTGGTGATATTTTTGGCGGCGGACGCGGTGGTCGCGGCGGTCCGGCGCGCGGTTCGGATTTACGCTACAACCTCGAATTAAGTTTGGAAGATGCAGTAAAAGGCACCAGCGTACAAATTAAAGTTCCCACGCTGGTTTCCTGTAAAACCTGTGACGGTTCCGGTGCAAAAGCGGGCAGCAAACCTGTTACCTGTACTACCTGTGGTGGTCACGGCCAAGTGCGTATGCAGCAGGGCTTTTTCTCAGTGCAGCAGACCTGCCCAAGTTGTCGCGGACGTGGCACCATTATTTCTGACCCCTGTAAATCCTGTAGTGGCCAGGGCCGCGTAGAAGAAACCAAAACCCTGCAAGTTAAAGTTCCGGCAGGTGTAGATACCGGTGATCGCATTCGTTTGTCCGGCGAAGGTGAAGCGGGTGCCGACGGTGGCCCGAGTGGCGATTTGTACGTACAAGTCCATGTGCGCGAGCATCACATTTTTAAACGCGACGGCGCCGATTTATATTGCGAAGTCCCGATCGATTTCGTCGACGCAGCCCTCGGCGGCGAACTCGAAGTTCCCACACTCGATGGCCGCGTAAAATTAAAGGTCCCGGCCGAAACCCAAACCGGAAAATTATTCAAACTGCGCGGTAAAGGTGTAACGCCAGTGCGCGGTGGTGGTGTAGGTGATCTGCTTTGCCGCGTGGTAGTAGAAACCCCGGTAAACCTCACTAGCAAACAAAAAGATTTACTCAAAGAATTCCAGGCAACCATGAAAGGCGGAAAATACTCCCCCAAACAGTCGAGCTGGTTTGATGGTGTGAAGAAATTTTTTAATGAGTAATTGAGGTTGAAAAAGCCGACTCAATTGGGTCGGCTTTTTTTATTAAGGTAAAAAATTTAAATACAAAAATACGATGAAACTAAGCAAAACCAATCAAAAACTGGATGACAATATATGCAAGTCGTTAACAGTTGCTTGCGAATCTTCTTTGGGTGATATTGTTGGATTTTCCTGGTTGACGCATCGCGTGAATTACACCAACTTTCCCGGAAGTTTAGTGGTCACTTGTGTTTTTAATACCGATGAAGATATTGAGGCTATGTTGGCGCTTAAGCAAGATGAGATCTTGCGTGCAACCATACAAAAACAACTACTTAAGGTGGGCGTAGCCGTAAAAAATATTAAACAATGTGTGCGTTTTGATAGTGAGCAAGCCTGTGAGCGTCAGCACGGTGGGCAATGGTCAGATCGTTTGGCGTTAAATATCCCAAAGTACAAGCCTTGGGAAAGCGCGCCCATTAAGCATTGATAAAAAGCTGCTGAAGGAACACCGGGCAACCTGAAGTGCGGAAAGTATTCATCCCAAACATTCGGGGTGGTTCGCTGGAGTGAAGCAAATCTTTAACGAGTAACTTAAAAGGCCGATCAAAAGATCGGTCTTTTTCATTCGTGCGCAGAATTTTATAAATATCACAAGGCTGTTTCTTCCCTGTTTCAAGTGCGACAATCTTTTAAGGATTAATAATTGAGGTGCTGGTGATGAAGAGTTGGTTGTTTTTAGGGGCTGCCTACGCGGCCCGACATAACTTACGGTATGTACATGTTTAATAGCTTTTCAGAAAAAATAGCGGCGGGGCTTTTGGTTGCAATTATTGCCGCTTTGGTTTTATTGCAATGGCTGCCCTTGGTGAATGGAGTGGGTTTGTTGGGGGTTGTCGGTTTGGTGGGTTTTGTTCGCAAGGAAGGTTTGAGTCGCAAACTAAAAACTGGATTGTTTCTGCTGCTGGTGCCTTTGGTGTTTTGGGTGGCGACTTATGAGCCGGAAGGATTTGCTTATCCAGTGGTGTTTAGTTTGGCTGGTGGTGAAGGCGTGGCGTCGCGTTATGAATTTGATGTGAATTTTGCCAAGGCGCTGTGCGGGTTTTTGTTGGTGTATTTTTTGTGGCCGACGCGGCGCGAGGGTGAGTTTGTCGCACGGGCGCGTTATCAGTTTTTGGTGGCGTTGCTGGCGCCAGCGTTAATTGTTGCTTTGGCTATTCCGGTGTTGGGTTTGTATTTGCAACCTAAAGCTATTGAACAAATGTTGCTGTTTGCCTTGGGTAATTTGCTGATTATCTGTGTGGCGGAAGAGGCGTTTCTTCGTTTGTTATTGCAGCAGCCGCTGCGCAATGCAATTGCCGGCATAACTACCAATCGCTGGGTGCAGGAATTAATTCCTTTGCTATTGGTAACCGGAATATTTGTGGTGATTCATTCAGGGATCGGTGGTGCAGCAATCTGGATCTATGCATTGGCCGGGTTTTTATACGGCTTGAGTTATACCCTGAGTAAAAATATCTGCTATCCGATAATGATTCACTTCTTTGTCAACCAAATTCATTTCTCCTTTTTAACCTATCCATTGCCTGCGGCGGGTTAGTCGTGTTTTTATCAGGCTTCAATATCATTAATAAATGTGGCTTTTTATTGGTGTTGTTAGGGGCGAAATTTTTCAATTTATTGTGATATATGTTTTCGCTTAGGATAATGTTGTTATTTTAGGTGCCGCGAGAAAATAGAATATTTCCGTATATTGCTCGTGTCGATGGCTGTATGAGTCGACATACTTATTTCTAATAATTTATAAACGGAAAATTTTCTATGAACGCAAAAAAACTGTGTTTGCTGGCCTTGTCCAGTTTAATGTTTAGCCTGCCATTTGCCTCCCAGGCTGCGATTATTGACGGCACCTTTAAGGCAAAGGTCACTAGCGGTGAGCCTCAGCCAGGTTTGTGGGAGAATATTTTAGGCGAATCTGTCACTGGCACATTTTCCTATGATTCTGATTTGAAGTTCGCAATGTCATCCGGGTCGAATGAGGTCAGATACATCCGCAATGATGCCAATGCATTCGTCAATATGACGATCAATATTGCGGGAAATACCTTCGATATTTCTCATGATTACACGGATAGGCTGGGCATTGAGCGCGAATCTGATTTCGTCATAGTCAAAGATGCTTTCCCCTCGGTTGCTGATGATTCAGATTATTTCATGGTATTGGACGCCCTGATGTTGGGCGATTTTGGTGCTGAGTATCTTGAGTCAACATTGTATTTTTATTTGTGGGAAGCTGGTTTGGATACCATAAAAACGCTGGATGTTGAGCAGGCGTTTCATTGGGTTAGCGGTGGCAATGACGCATCGGGTGGTTTTGGGTCTTTTTATTACAATTACAATATTGATGGTGTTTCCAGATTTTCATTTGTAACTATGGATCTGGAAGAAGTAACCGCTTCCGTGCGTAAATCATCTGTACCTGAGCCATCTCCCTGGATGCTTCTGGGCGCTGCATTTTTAGGCGTTGTATTGCGACGTAAACTGCAGGTTTTACGTTAAGTGTAAAATCTTTTGTTTGCCGCCTGGGAATACCAGGCGGTACTTATTTGGTTTAGGTCGCCAGCGTGGTTTGGTTTAGGTCGCCAGCTTGGCCCGTCGTGTTTCCCTGCCTCTCTTCAATAGCGAGACCAAGTTGCGCAAACGGTTACTGCTAATGATTGCATCAATGTTTATGACAATCTCCACTCTACAAGTATGATATTTGTAACTTTTGGTTTCCTGTTTTGGGCTTTAGTCTGTTCACCAACAAGGTTCACATAATAAGGAGCAATTTATGATGCAGATATTAGCGCACACCCCCGCTTGGGTGTTTGGGTTGTTGTTGGGGTTGATGGTGCTCGGCCTACAGCAAACGCGCAATCGTCAGGTCAAACTCTGGTTGGCTTATTTGCTGCCGTTGGGTATGGTGATTTTGTCGCTGGTGGGAGTCACCTCCAATTTTGGTGCGCAGCTGTTAACCATCTCATTGTGGATGGCTGGGCTGTGTTCAGTGGCGCTGGTGGGTTATCAGTTGCTGCCGGTAAAGAACCTCCGATATCTCGCTGATGCCAATCGTTTTTATATTCCCGGCAGTTGGGTTCCGCTGGTAGTAATACTGGCGATATTTTTTACCAAATATGTTGTGGCTGTGCTTTATGCGCTGGGTAATCCAATTACCACTCATGCGGCATTTATGCCGGTACTCTGTATAGTCTACGGCGGATTTAGTGGTTATTTTGTGGCGCGTGCACTCTGTTTGGTGCAGGCATCACGTTCCAGCGGTGAGTTGTTATCGGTGGGCTAGTGACTGCGGGAAAAATTTGCAGCGCTATTTAAATCATTGCGAATAAAAAAGGACACAGTTTTGCGTCCTTTTTTATTGGTGGCGAGAAAAGCCTATTAGGCTTGCAAGTATTGCGCATGGTAACGCAGGTGATCATCAATAAAACTGGCAATAAAATAATAGCTATGGTCATAGCCCGCATGCATGCGCATTTTGAGCGGGTGATGATAATCGGCGCAGGCTTTTTGCAGTGCATCCGGTTTTAATTGCGCAGATAAAAACTGGTCGGCATTGCCCTGGTCGACAAACAATGGCTGCTTGGATTTGCCATTGGCAATCAAATAGCAGGCATCGTAAATGTTCCAACTTTCCTCATCCTCTCCCAGATAACCACTAAAGGCTTTTTGCCCCCAGGGACAATTGATTGGATTGGTAATAGGCGCAAATGCAGAGACAGATTCATAGCGACCCGGTGAATTTAATGCAATTATCAGCGCGCCATGGCCGCCCATGGAATGTCCGCTAATGGATTCTTTGCCATTTAATGGAAAGTTCTCATTCACTAGTGTGGGCAATTCCCGGGTGATGTAATCAAACATGCGGTAATTATTTTTCCAGGGCTCTTGCGTGGCGTTGAGATAAAACCCGGCGCCAGTACCAAAATCATAACTGTCATCTTCACCCGGCAAATTCAAGCCGCGTGGGCTGGTGTCCGGGCAAATAATGGCGATGCCCAATTCCGCAGCCATTTTTTGTGCGCCGGCTTTCTGCATAAAGTTTTCATCGGTACAGGTAAGACCGGATAGCCACCAGAGTAGCGGTACTTTTTCGGTGTCCGCCTGTGGCGGCAAATAAATAGCAAAAATCATCTCGCAATTTAAGGTGTGCGAGAAATGCTTGAAGCGTTTGTGCCAGCCGCCACAGCTTTTATTGACGGCAATTTCAGTGAGTTGATTCGACATGCTTGCTCTCTTATATCCCTGTGTTATCACCCTGCTGCACGCGCAAGCAGTGTGTTGGAGTGTGAATGTAATAGTTGATTAACACGGGGGTGAATGATGTATTAATACGGCAGTGATTAATAGCGTTGTCATTAATAGTGCAACACAGTGCGAATACTTTTCCCTTCATGCAACAAATCAAACGCTTCGTTGATTTTTTCAAAGGGCATATCGTGGGTGATAAATTCGTCGATTTTAATTTCGCCCTTCATGTAGCGATCCACATAGCCGGGCAATTGGCTGCGACCTTTAACACCGCCAAATGCTGAGCCTTTCCACACGCGGCCAGTTACCAACTGGAACGGGCGTGTAGAAATTTCCTGGCCGGCGCCAGCCACCCCGATAATAATCGATTCGCCCCAACCTTTATGGCAGCACTCCAGCGCTGAGCGCATTACATTCACATTGCCGATACATTCAAATGAATAATCCACACCGCCGTCAGTCATATCCACAATCACTTGCTGGATAGGTGCGGAATGATCTTTTGGATTTACAAAATCCGTTGCGCCAAACTGACGGGCGAGTTCGAATTTATCCGGGTTGATGTCAATCGCGATAATACGACTGGCGCGTGCCATTTGTGCACCTTGAATCACTGCAAGGCCAATTGCCCCCAAACCAAACACGGCGATAGTTGAACCGGGTGTGACTTTGGCGGTGTTAATCACCGCACCTATGCCGGTGGTGACGCCGCAACCGAGCAAACAAATTTTATCGAGCGGTGCGCTGGAGGAAACTTTCGCGAGTGACACTTCCGGCAGCACTGTGTATTCGGAAAAAGTTGAAGTGCCCATGTAATGGAAAAGCGGTTTGCCTTCCAGTGAAAAACGGCTGGTGCCATCAGGCATCAGACCTTTGCCTTGCGTTGCGCGCACAGCGCCGCACAAATTGGTTTTGCCAGAGAGGCAAAATTTGCACTTGCCGCATTCCGCGGTATAAAGCGGAATCACATGGTCACCCACTTTTAAACTGGTAACACCTGCGCCTACTTCTTCCACAATGCCCGCGCCTTCATGGCCCAACACGGCCGGGAACAGGCCTTCCGGGTCCGAGCCGGATAAGGTGTAAGCATCGGTATGGCAAACACTGGTTGCGACAATGCGCACCAGCACTTCTCCGGCCTTGGGGCCTTGTACATCAATTTCGGCAAGTTCCAGGGGTTTGCCCGCAGCAAGGGCGATAGCAGCACGTGATTTCATAACAGTTTCCTTGGTCGATAAAAGGCCCATCAACCGCAATCAATAAGCCCGAAAATAGTCTGTGCAGTGTAGACTGCTAATTGAATTGCAATAAGCCATTTGAAAATCACTTAATTGTTGCTATGGAGCAATAATGCAGCATTGGGAACGCGTTGAAGGTTTTGTACAGGTGGTGCGCCATGGCAGTTTTATCGCGGCGGCGCGCAACCTGCAGGTATCCAGTTCGCATGTGAGCCGGTTGGTTAGCCAGCTTGAACAACAGCTGGGGACACAACTGTTGTACCGCAGTACGCGCCAGACCAAATTAACCGAAGCGGGCAGCATTTATTACGAGGCCTGTCGGCAATTGTTTGATGGCGTGCGCGATGCTGAACTGCTGCTGCAACAGCATCAGGGGCTGCCAACGGGAGTGCTTAAGATCACCGCACCTGCGACCTTTGGCGATAAATACATCGCCCCGCTGGTGAATGATTTCCAGCTGCGCTATCCACAATTGAAGATCAATATGTACTTCAGCAATCGCCAGGTGGAAATGATTGAAGAGGGCTTTGATCTGGGCATTCGTATGGGTGCGCTGCGCGAATCCACCCTGGTGGCGCGCCGCCTGTGCGACAGGCGCGAATATATTGTTGGCTCACCTGACTATCTTGCGCGCGTCGCGTCGCCGCTGACGCTCACCGATCTGGAGCGGCACAACTGCTTGATCGGCACGCGCGGGTATTGGTTGCTGCAGCAAAACGGCCAGCGCAAAGACATCAATGTGCGCGGCAACTGGCAGGCGAATTCCGGCCCGGCGCTGCTGGATGCGGCGCTTAAAGGCTTGGGGTTGGCGCAACTGCCGGACTACTACGTGGATGAGCATCTCGCCAGTGGCAAACTCGTGGCCGTACTCAACGAATTCCAATCGCCGGACATGGGGGTCTGGGTGGTTTACCCACAGCAACGTCATCTGGCGCCCAAGGTGCGGCTATTTATCGATTTCCTGGTCGAGCAATTTGTGGGTGGTGTCGCGGGGTTAACGGAGTAATAGCCGGCAAATTTGCGCATCCGGTGAGAGCATCTAAGATCAATGCAGAATTAATTTCCATTAATTAATGCGAATGGTGAATAGATGTTTGAGCTGAGCCAATTGCGCTGCTTTGTGGCGGTCGCAGAGGAACTGCACTTCAGCCGCGCCGCCGAGCGCTTGAATATGACGCAGCCGCCCCTGAGCCGGCAGATACGTTTACTGGAGCATCAAATCGGTGCCCAATTGCTGGAGCGTACCAGCCGCAGCGTGCGTTTAACGGCCGCGGGCAAGGCCTTCTTTCCCGATGCGGCGCGCCTGTTGCGTATGGCGGAAGAGGCGGCAGCAACGGCGAGGCGCAACGCCAAAGGCGAAAAGGGTTCGCTCTCCATTGGATTTACTGCGTCGTTTGGCTACAAATTATTGCCGGAAATTGTGCGACGCTTGCGTGAGCGTGCACCCGATGTATCCCTCACCCTGAAAGAATTGGTAACAGGGGCGCAACTGGAAGCCTTGCATTCCGGGGTATTGGATATCGCCCTGGTGCGCCCGCATCAGCAAGATGGCGATCTCGAATCCGTTCTTTTGGGCACTGAAGAACTTTATCTTGCGATTCCCCGCCAGGATGCACAACTCTGGCCGGAGCAACCGGAGCTTTCCTGTCTGCAGGACAAACCCTTTTTGATGTATTCCCCCTACGAGGCGCGCTATTTCCACAACTTATTGTCCGGCTGCTTCCAGCAGGAGGATGTGCTGCCGCAAGTGGTCGAATATGTGGCGCAAATCCACACCATGCTGGCGCTGGTGCAATCCGGAATTGGTGTGGCGCTTATTCCCAAATCGGCCAGCAGTTTGAATTTTGAAGGATTGCTGTTGCGCAAGCTTATTACCACGCCGGCGCGTCCGGTGGAGATGGTGTACAGCTATCGCAAAGATAACCACAACCCGGCGCTCGAGACGCTGCTACAACAGGTATTACCCGAGTTTCGCGATTAGCTGTTCTGTGTAAAGAAAGATTTTGATACACAAATTAAATAGGTTCAGCCAGTAATTGGTTTGATTTGTGAATGATTAGCTCGCAGAATCATTTCAACAGGTTGGTGATCGGGATGAAGATGTAGCTCCCGAAAGCAGTACACCAACCCGTCTATTGCGTCAGCTTGTTTGGTGGATGTGTTAGGGTTGGCGCAAGAATTGTGTTTGGTTTGTCGATTTATTTTGTCTGTAGTATTGCTCATAGCGTAGTTGCTGCGCTTCGGAATCGAAGCGCAGATTTTTAAAGCGCTATCCGAATTTGAAAAAATTTAAGAATAATTTAAAGTAGAAATCCGAATAAAAAAGCTCCTTGTTAATACAAGCTTTATAAAAATAGAAACGCTATCGGCAATGTGTAACCACAGTAATTATCTGTGGAGTTATACGGAATTTAACAATAAAGAGTGCGCGACCTTTTAATTGCTTTGCTTAATAATTAAAACTAAAAACGCTTAAGCTTTAAAGAATCGCACTTTTTAATTATTAATCTACACTGAAACCGAATTCTATATAAAAGCTTTACGTAATAATAATGAGGAGAGACTCAATGAAAAAATTCACCGTGAATACCGGGTGTGGCAATTACTCGCGTAGGTGGCGAAGGTCGCAATATTACTGTGCGCGGTCTTGGGCCTGAGTTTTCTGCAGCGACCTTGAATGGTATGGAGGTGCCTTCCAGTACCGGTGGTCTGGATTCTTCCGGTGGTGTAAACCGAACTCGCGCGTTTGACTTCAACGTATTTGCGTCAGAATTATTTAACAAAATCGTATTAAACAAATCGTCAAAAGGTTCATTGGAAGAAGGTGGTCTTGCATCAACGGTGGAACTGCATTCTGCCAGACCTTTTGATAATCCGGGATTTCAATCAATACTCAGTGCAAACATGGCGATTGAAAATCTCACCGATGAAAATGACCCGCGGGTTTTCGCATTGGTGAGCAATACCTTTGCCGACGATAAATTTGGTGTGCTACTTAGTTTTGCGCAATCCGAGCGCAATATTCGCCAGGAAGGTTTTGGTACTGTGCGTTGGACTTCGGCGTTTGATAACTCCAACCGTACTTTTGCCGGCAATGATACAACTGTGGCGATTACCGGCACGCCTGATCCTATGGCGAACTACCCTGAACTGGATTCGGCCAATCCAAAACTGGTTAATGAAAAACTGGATTACATGTTGTTTCCTCGTTTGCCGCGCATGGATTCATTTAATACCGATCAAACGCGCACAGGCTTTACGGGCTCATTCCAGTTTCGCCCAACAGATACCATGGAATTTACGCTGGATTATTTAAAATCCTCGCTCGATACCGATGTGACCTCATACAATTATTTTGCGCAATTCCGCAATACTTTTGCCAGTATTAGACCTACAAGCATTGTGTTGGATGATGCTGGTCGTGTTGCTATTGCCGGTGAATTTACTGGTGTGACTCCGCGCGTCGAAAGTCGCGGCCAATTCAGTACTACTGATTTTGAACAGATACTGCTCTCGGGAAAATTTGAGCTCTCAGACAGTCTGAAACTAGATGTGATGTTTGGCACTGCGGAAGTTATTTATGACGAAGAGCAATACCGCTTTAATCTGGATGCATTGGATGCAACCTATACCAACGCAGCGGCACCACGCCGTCAGGCAATTAATGGCTTAAACCCCACTTATTTTTCTTATGACTTCCGCAGTAATAGCGACATAGCAGAAATGAGCTATGGCTTTGATATTACCAATCCACTCAACTATCACTTCACCGCACCAACAATTCGCAAAGATGTTGTTGAACGCCAGAATGATACTTTCCGTACAGATTTAACCTGGGAATTGGAAGATGAATCCAGCATCAAAACCGGTTTGGTCTGGAACGAGCGCAATATTACCTCCGAGCGCCATGACCCTACAGCAGGCACATTAACGGATCCGGTTGCACGTGTTGCTACTGGTTCTGGCACTGCGACCATAATGCCGATTACCTCGGCGACGACTAACCTGACAACCACGTTAGCCGCTGTGACAAAAGGCTATGGCGATGCTGTTAATCCACCGGCAGGTTTTCCTACTAATTTTATTGTTAATGATTTTGCTGCAACCAAAGCTGCTTATAGCGCTGGTTCTTTCACGCTCAATCCGAATGACCCTACAACTTTTGACGTAACGGAAAATACTGCGGGTATTTACGGCGAATACAATCGCAATATGGAAATTGCAGGCTTGCCGTTGATGATCAATGCCGGCTTGCGCTATGTGGAAACCGAAGTGGAATCTATAGGTGTGGCAGGTACTGTTACCTCCAAGCGCGAAAGTGATTATGCCGAATGGCTGCCATCGGCCAACTTCACTCTGGAAGTTGTAGAAGATTTTCTGGTGCGTTTAAGTGTTAACCGCAACTTATCGCGCCCGAATTTGTCGAGCATGACGGCGACCATTAACGCTACACCCATTAACGGCAATATTACCGTGGGTAACCCCGGTCTTGATCCTATTGTTGCTGATGCAGTTGATTTGGGCTTTGAATGGTATTTCGCCGAAGAGGCCGTACTGGGAGCAACTTTCTTCCACAAGGATATCGACAGCTTTATTGTTAACAACATAGTTGTTAGTACTTTATCGCCCGAGCTAAAAAATATTATTGCTGTTGCCTATCCGCAAACTGATCCAGGTTCAGCAACCTTTGATCCTAAAGGTGTAAGCATTAACGACGAGTGGAACATTAGCACTCCGATTAATAGCGAAGGTGCAAAATTGGATGGTTTTGAAATTTCCTATCAACAACCTTTCACTTTCCTGCCTCCCGCCTTTGAAGGTTTAGGTGTGCTGGCCAACTACACTTATGTGGATTCGGAAATTACCTATGGCAATGGTGTGCAGGGGCCATTAGTGGGATTGTCAGAAAACAGTTACAACTATGGCATTTATTTTGAGCGTGAAACGTTTGGTGTGCGTTTAATGGCTAATAGTCGTGACGATTACGTCACTGCGATTCCTGGTAGTGACAGAAACTATTCTGAAAATACTACTGGTCCGACCCGCTTTGATATGTCGGCGTTCTACAACATTAACGACTATCTGAAAGTCAGCCTTGAAGTGATTAACCTCACCGAGGAAGACGAGCGCCTTTATACCACCGGTTCACAAAGTGCCGGTGGTGATCTGGATCTGGTACGTGAAATTAACAACACCGGTCGTGAAATCAGTTTAGGTATCCGCGCTACTTTCTAAGCTCTTGATAGAGTTGTTGCACAGGCCATCGGCGCGAGTTGATGGCCTTTTTTTACCCCTCGCAATGCCTTTGTTTTTATCAGGAAGTAAATTCACATGAAAAAACTGCTGTTAATCCTGAGTGTATTATCAAGTTTATTGTTGTGCGGTGGCGCTACTGCGCAGAGTGCAGAAAAAACCTCATTAGAGTGGGCAGAGCAATTGGCTGATTCCATTATGCAGCGCCACCCAGAAGCCTGGACCATGCGCGAATTCAAACTGCTCACCGAACCCGAGTGGGGCTATCCCTATTCGCTGGTGCTCTACGGTTTTCAAAAATTGTATGTAAAAACCGGCAATGAGAAATACCTTGCCTATAGTAAAACTTTCGTGGATCAATTGATTGACGAGCAGGGGAAAATCCACGGCTATAACCCGGCGGATTTCAATATTGATTCAATCAATCCCGGCAAATTGTTGTTCCTGCTGCATGAAAAATATCAGGATGAACGCTATTTAATAGCGATGAAATCCCTGCGCAACCAGTTGCAATGGCAGCCGCGCACCAAA
>JAGKWY010000110.1 GCA_021151625.1 Gammaproteobacteria bacterium
AAAAATATGCGCGGACGATAAACACTGAAAAAGGCGACCGATAATAAATAGCCGGAGATCAGCCAGGACACTAACGTAATCGCATCCAGCAAAACAATTTGATAAATAAATATCAGCCCCATCAACACAAAATCAACCAGCAGCATCACCAGCAAACCGGCGATCACCCAAAGCAACCAGAAATAACTGGTATTGGGATATTCACGACAAATAAGAACAAGACGCGCGCGTGCCGTTAACAAATTGCGCAATGACAACAACAGATAAGCAATAGCTTGTAACAACCCCAATAGGCCGGCGATATATAACCAATCCGGTTTTAACAGCAGCAGGATCACAACCAACAGAAACGGGAAAAAATGCAACCAGGGCAGATGCGGTGGGCGACCAATTGCCTGGAGCACCATCATCCACAAAAAGGGGCCCTTCAACCAAATAACAGCCTGAGCAATTAATGCCAGCGCGAACACACCATGGGGTGGGGCTAATAACCGTGAGTAAAAATAAACCTGGGGAATACACAGTGTGGCCAATAACAGCGCGAGGTAACGGTTTATATCGCGCTGGCCACGCTTATCC
The DNA here is from genome assembly GCA_021151625.1 of Gammaproteobacteria bacterium. Taxonomy (GTDB): domain Bacteria; phylum Pseudomonadota; class Gammaproteobacteria; order Pseudomonadales; family Cellvibrionaceae; genus Cellvibrio. The sequence continues at coordinate 580 of JAGKWY010000110.1, forward strand.
AGCAATAGCGCCAACAAGCTCCAGCCGCTCAGGCTTAACACTATCAACAACAGCGCTTTTTCCAGTTCAATCATTATCCTTAAGCTCCGGCAAAGTGACCAATCTAGCGCGGCATGGGTAAATTTCTGTCCATTTCGATCAGGAATGACTTGTCGCTTGCCTTTCCAACCAACTCACCACATCGCTTGCCGCTAAAGTTGCCATCAGCAAAGCGATTATCAGCGGGCGATCCAGCCTCGCTCACTCATCCAGGCTTCCAACGCTTGCGGCCAATTGGACACACTGCCTTGCCCCTGGATCATCCCCACCCCGTGAATGCTGGTTTGGTAGATATGCAGTTCGGATTGCTTGTTGTGCTTTTGCACCTCGGTGAAAAATACCAGGCTATTACCGACCGGTACCGATTGATCGCCAATACCGTGCAGCATAAATACTGGAGGAACCTTATTGGTCACCTGATATTGCAGGGAGTTTTCGTGCAGCAGCTTGGGCTCCGGGTTTTCACCCAGCAACGCCTTGCGCGATCCAGCATGGGCATCGGGGCCATAGAGGGCGATAACCGGATACCCCAGCACCGCAAAATCCGGGCGTGCGCTTATGTCTTTTAGTGGATCATCTAACAGATTGGTAAAGGTAAAACGGGTACTTACACTCGCCGCCAGATGTCCACCAGCAGAAAAACCCACCACACCAATTTTGGTTGGATCCACGCCCCACTCAGCCGCGTTTTTGCGCACCAGCCGCACGGCGCGCAGACCATCCAGTAAAGGCGCCGGAAACCCGTACTCCTGCATACGGTACTTAACTACAAAGGCAGCTACACCGCGCGCAGCAAACCATTTGGCGATGTCGTAGCCCTCGTGGTTAATCGCCAGGCGCACGTAACCGCCGCCAGGGAAAATCACCACCGCGGTGCCATTTGCTTTCCCCTCTTCCGGCCAGAAAGGTGTCATTGACGGGTTATCCACTGCATAGACGCGCTGGTCTTTAATGTGCTCGCGGTCGGGCTCGACCAAGGGGTTTTCCGCCCATAAATAAATAGGCTCAGCGGGTAATTCACTCACAGGTTCGGCAACTCCAGACAGGGGAATAAACAAAAACACTAAAGCACCCAGGCGGGCGAGGATAGATAAAGGCATGGCTCTCTCACTGGATATTATTGTCGTTTGATAAATAACAGGTCAGGAGTGCGAGAGCTTAGCAAACTTGTCGGGTAATTGGGCCGCTGGCGTTGGGGAAACCAGCACTAGTGCCGCAGCTGCGACTCCTCATCGCCCCACCAATGGTGCTCATGCCAATCCACGCGGGTAGGGTCAGCTGCAGTCAGCAATAACTGCCCTGTCGCCAGTTCCCAGTTAAAAAACTCCTGTTTGAGGTCACTCCAGAAATGGCCCGCATCCTCCTTTACATACTCGCGCGCAAGCCGCACCTCATCTCCGACCATCTGTTCTGCGGTTAACTCAAGCTTGACCAGGTCGTCGACCTCATGGGCAAAGCCCTCTTTCAGGGTTCCGAGTGCTCCCGTCTCCTCCGGGCTAAAAGGTAGATCACTCAGTTGAGTGTGGTAGGGATTATTGGGAGTTGAAGCCGTAGATCTATCGCCGGATTTCATAAAAACACCTCTCGCGGTTGCATCAAGATATTTATACCCACATAGGCGGTAGTGCCTCTATAATCACCGCCTTTTTCCATAGTTTACATATAGTACAGAACTCCACTTTCAGTATAGGCCGCACACGTCCATGCAAGAACAATATAATCCCGCCGAAGTCGAAGCCCAGGCCCAGCAGTATTGGGAAGCTAATGACAGCTTCAAAGTCGTAGAAGACACCAGCAAAGAAAAGTTCTACTGCCTGGCGATGTTCCCCTACCCCAGCGGCAAGCTGCACATGGGCCATGTGCGCAACTACACCATTACCGATGTGATCGCTCGCTACCAGCGCATGCAGGGCAAAAACGTGCTGCACCCTATGGGTTGGGATGCCTTCGGCCTGCCGGCGGAAAACGCCGCGCTCAAGCACAACACGGCACCGGCCAAGTGGACCTACTCCAACACCGACCATATGCGCAGCCAACTGAAACAGTTGGGCTTTGGCTTTGACTGGTCGCGCGAGCTGACGACCTGTACCCCGCAATACTACAAATGGGAGCAGTGGTTCTTTACCCGCTTGTACGAGAAAGGGTTGGTGTACAAGAAAATGTCCACCGTGAACTGGGACCCGATCGACCAAACCGTATTGGCCAATGAACAAGTGATTGACGGCCGTGGCTGGCGCTCAGGCGCACTGGTTGAGCGCAAAGAAATTCCGCAATGGTTTATCAAGATCACCGATTACGCGGAAGAACTGTTGAACGATCTGGACAAACTTCCCAATTGGCCAGAGCAAGTGAAAACCATGCAGCGCAACTGGATCGGCAAAAGTCGCGGTCTGGAAATGCGTTTTGATTTGCAATCGGCTGCCGGCGAATTTACCAGTTTCGAAATTTACACCACCCGCCCGGATACCTTGATGGGTGTGACTTATGTAAGCCTCGCGGCTGAACATCCTATTTCCAAATTTTTAGCAGAGAGCAACCCGGCGCTCGCGCAATTTATTGCTGACTGCAAAGTGCAATCTGTAGCCGAAGCCGATATGGCGACCATGGAAAAGAAAGGCATGGACACCGGCATTAAAGCCCTGCATCCAATCACCGGTGAACCGGTTGCGGTGTGGGTCGCCAACTATGTGTTGATGGACTACGGTTCAGGCGCAGTGATGGCGGTGCCCGCGCACGATCAACGCGATTATGAATTTGCGCAGAAATATAATTTGGGAATCACTCAGGTTATTGCTCCGCAGAATGGCGAAGAAATTGATCTTGCCAAAGCTGCCTTCACCGAAAAAGGCGTACTAGTTAATTCCGGCGAATACGATGGACTGGATTTCAATGCCGCATTTGATTCCATCGCCAGCACGCTGGAAATGGCGGAAAAAGGCCGCGTAAAAACCAATTACCGTTTGCGCGATTGGGGTGTATCCCGCCAACGCTATTGGGGCGCACCAATCCCGATGTTCAATTTACCTGAAGGCGGTGAAATTCCGGTTCCTGCACACAAGCTTCCGGTTTTGTTGCCGGAAGATGTGGTGATGAACGGCGTGCAGTCGCCGATCAAAGCGGATCTTGAGTGGAAAAAAGACGAACTCGATGGCAAGTACGTTGAACGCGAAACCGATACCTTCGATACGTTCATGGAGTCAAGCTGGTATTACGCGCGTTACACCTGCCCGAATTTTACCGATGGCATGATCAACAAAGCGGCGGCCGATTACTGGCTGCCAGTAGATCAATATGTGGGCGGCATTGAACATGCGATTTTGCATTTGCTTTACTCGCGTTTCTTCCACAAATTAATGCGCGATGAAGGCCTCGTCAGTGGCGATGAGCCGTTCGAGCGTTTGCTCTGCCAGGGCATGGTGAATGCCGAATCTTTCTTCACCAAAAGCGAAGGCAAAGAAAACTGGATCGAACCGGAAAATGTTGTTATCGAGCGCGATGACAAAGGTCGTTTTATTTCTGCCAAACACAAAGCGACTGGCGAAGCGGTGGAATTTGGTGGCGTGATAAAAATGTCCAAATCCAAAGCCAATGGTGTTGATCCAGAAAGTGTAATCAGCCAATACGGTGCAGATACTGTTCGCCTGTTCACCATGTTCGCAGCACCACCAGAGCAAAGCCTGGAGTGGAGCGATTCCGGTGTAGATGGTGCAAGCCGTTTCTTGCGTCGTTTGTGGAAAGCCGTTGAAGGCCATGTGAATGCCGGCACACCTGGCACACTGGATGTTTCAGCCTTGCCGCAAGCACAAAAAGATCTGCGCAGAAAAACGCACGAGACGATTCAAAAAGTGAGCGACGATTACGGTCGCCGCCAAACATTTAACACCGCCATTGCTGCAACCATGGAATTGCTGAACGAAACCAGCAAGCTCGCCGACCGCGCCAACCCGCAAGGTTTAGCTGTTGAACGCGAAGCACTGGCAGCAGCAATTTTATTGCTTGCTCCAATCGTTCCGCATATCACGCAAGCACTCTGGCAAGCACTGGGCAACAACACCATTCCACTTAACGAAAGCTGGCCAACGCTGGATGAAAGCGCATTGGTGCGTTCAACCGTAGAAGTTGTGGTGCAAGTGAATGGCAAATTGCGCGGCAAATTGGATGTCGCTGTTGATGCGCCGAAAGATCAGTTGGAACAATTAGCGCTCGCACAGGAAAACGTCCAAAAATTCCTGGAAGGTGTGACTGTGCGCAAAGTGATTGTGATTCCAAATAAATTGGTGAATATCGTAGCCAATTAAGTTGCAGCCCCTCCCTTTGAAACGGGGCGCGTAGCCAGGGAGGCTGGGTGGGATTAAAAATGAGATTGTTATGAAAAAAATTATCACCAGTTTATTAATTCTTTCACTGTCTGCTTGCGGCTGGCATTTGCGCGGCTCTGCATCCGGTAGCGATAAACTGGCGATGACCCAACCACTCAATTTAATTCTTGAAAGCAGCGATAATCACAGCCAGCTGGTTAATTCACTGCGCCAGGCATTGCCCGGTTACAAAATTACTGAAGTTGCACAAAGCACCGCTCAAACCCTCTCGCTGAATATCGGTAGCGAAACGCTAGATAAACGTACCGCCGGTGTGGGCAGCGATGCGCTGACCAGCGCTTACGAAATTATTTTGCGCGTGCCTTTCAGCATCAGCAATGCCGGCAGTGTGATCACGCCAAAAGATACCGTCGCCAGCATTACCCGCACTTACAATTACAACGTCAACAACGCCAATAGCGCCGCGCAGGAAGAAGAGTTGGTATTGCGCGAAATGCGCCGTGAAGTCGCACAGACTATTTTGCGCCGGGTAAAAAACCTTGCCGCGAAGCAATCCGCAGCGGCATCATCCACCCAATCATCTTCAGCGGCCCAATAACATGCCCAAGCTGCGCGCTGAACAACTGGGAGCCGCACTCACCAAGCAATTGGTACCGATCTATTTGGTTTCCGGCGAAGAGCCATTATTAATTCAAGAGTGTTGCGACCAGATTCGCGCTGCCGCGCGCAAACAGGGTTTTAGCGAGCGCGACCTTTATCATGCCGATACCGGTTTTGATTGGGGTCAATTGCTTGCCGCCGCTAATAGCTTGTCACTGTTTGCCGAGAAAAAAATTATCGAACTGCGCATGCCCTCCGGTAAACCGGGCGATAAAGGCGGAAAAATTTTGCAGGAATATGCGGAATCCCCTGCGCCCGACAATGTGCTGCTAATCGTTACCGACAAACTCGACAGCGCCACGCAAAAAAGTAAATGGTTTAAAGCGATTGAAGATGCAGGCCAACACATTCAGATCTGGCCAGTGACCATTGCGCAATTGCCACGCTGGATCGGCTTGCGCTTGCAATCGGCCGGCTTGCGCGCGGATGGCGATGCGATTGAATTATTAGTCTCGCGCATTGAAGGCAACTTGCTTGCCGCTGCACAAGAAATTGAAAAATTAAAATTGCTCGCGCACAACAACCACATCAACTATGAATTGATGGCATCAGTGGTTGCCGACAGTGCGCGCTACGATGTATTTGGCCTCGCCGATAAAGCCTTGCACGGTGATGCACGTGCCGCGGTAAAAAACCTGCAGGGTTTACGCAGCGAAGGCACAGAACCGATTAATGTACTTTGGGCCGTTACCCGCGATATACGCACGCTCATTCAAGTTTCCCAGGCGGTTGCCCAGGGCAAGCATTTTGATTGGGCAGCAAAGCAAGCCGGTGTCTGGGAAAAACGCCAGCCGTTAATCCAGGCAGCGTTGCGCCGCTTGAAGCCCGCGCACCTGCAGCAATTACTGCGTAAAGCCAATGGCATCGACAAAGCCGTAAAAGGCATGCGCAATGCAGAACCCTGGGATGAATTACTGGATTTGGTTTTAAATATCGCCGGTGTGCAAAGCTTGAATATGCACAATGAGCGACTAAGCTTGAAGCACTAAAATCCGGCGTGATTTTTCACAACAACAAGCGCAACACCGATTGCGTATTAACAATAAACACACAGCAAGCATAGATTTTCTGTTGCCACTTAACGGCAGCGTGTAACCCCACTACAGGAATAACAACTATGACTCTGCATCACAAAAAATTATTTTCCGTTTTTGCTTCATTCAGCATCGGTTTGCTTTGCCAATCCGTCCTGGCGCTATCACCAGTACCACCTTCCGGCATTATCCCCACCAAACGCGCGGTAGATTACGACTGGATGTCAATTAAAGCCTGGGAAAAGCAACATGCAGATGACACGGTAATAGCCGAATACGAGCAAGTTGATGTGCTCTTTGTGGGCGACTCCATTACTGCCGGTTGGGATTGGCAAATCTGGCAAACCAATTTTGCCCCATTAAAAGCGGCCAATTTTGGCATTGGTGGCGACAACACCGGCAATGTGCTCTGGCGTTTGCAGCACGGTGCTGTCGGCAACCTGCAACCCAAATTAATTGTATTGCTGATCGGCGTAAATAATATTGGCGGATTACAGGAATCACCCGAGCAAGCCGGCGACGGCGTGACACGTGTGGTGCAGCAATTACAATTGGCCTGGCCTAACAGTAAAATTTTATTGAATGCAGTATTTCCCTTTGAGCAGGATCCAAAATCACCCAATCGTGACAAAGTAAAACAACTGAACAAAATTATTGGCAAGCTGGGCAACAACAAAACCATTTTCTTTAAAGATTACGGCCCATTGCTGCTGGAAAAAGATGGCAGTATTTCGCCTGAAATTATGAAAGACTTTTTGCATCCAACGCCTAAGGGCTATCAAGTCTGGGCTGATGCAATGACTCCGGATATAGCAGCACTACTCAAGCCCTGATATTTTCCAAAAGCGCACCCGAAGTGCGCTTTTGCGTTATTGGAGAATGAAAAACATGATTAAAAAACTATTTGCCTTAACACTCATGACCACCACTCTATTCAACCTGAATGCTTGTACTACTCCAGTGCCCAAGAGCACACACCTCTACGCCAGCGACAGCATGATCAGCCACACAGGGCGCACACACCTCAATGCCGACCAAAGCCTGACTTTTGGTTTTCCCGGTGTAAGCTTCAGTACCGAAGTGGAAGGTTCACAACTGAGCGCCAGTATGCAAAGCAGCGGCGGCAACTCCTGGGTAGACATTATTGTTGATGGCGGTACACCTAAAGCCGTAAAACTGGGCGCACAATTACAAGCTATCGAATTATTTAATTTTCCAACCTCGGGCAAGCATAGCGTTGAAATTATTCATCGCTCGGAAAATTGGCACGGCACCGTGACCATTAAAGAATTTATGTTAACTGGCGAAGGTTTTTTCCCGGCCGCGAAATTACCCAAACACAAAATGCTGGTGCTGGGCGATTCAGTCACCTGCGGCGAAGCTATTGATCGCGTTGCCGGCGAACAAAAAAATACCCGCTGGTGGAATGCGCGCGAATCCTACGGCATGCTCACCGCCAAAGCACTTAATGCACAAGTAAACCTGGTGTGTTGGGGTGGGCGAGGATTGATTCGCAGCTGGAACGGCAAAACCGATGAAGCAAACCTGCCGGACTTTTATGAATTCGCGGTGGGCGATAACAACCCCGCCATGAAATGGGACCACAACCAGTTCCAACCGGATTTAATTGTCAGTGCCATAGGCACCAATGATTTCAGCCCCGGTATTCCCGACCGTGAAACCTATGTAACCGCTTATGTAAAACTCATCAATAAATTGCTCGCCAATCACCCTAAGGCGCATATTGCGATTACCGAGGGTGCCATTTTAAATGGCGAGAAAAAAGCGGCATTGATTGATTACATTCGCGAAGCCATTTCGCGTGTAAACAACACGAATGTGCATCAGGTAACCTCTAATAATTACCCTGGCGATGCACAGGATGCGCACCCTACTAAAGAGCAGCATGCAGCCATGGCAAAGGATTTAACTCCGCAATTAAAAGCCTTGATGGATTGGTAAGAGCGCATTAAAAGCCGACCACCCGGGTCGGCTTTTAGTTAATTATTTGAATTCACCAAACCCTGCCAGTACCCAACGCGCAACTCACGCCAGCACTCCAATGCAACCAATAGCGCCGCTATCATTAGCCCCCCATAAATTGTCATCACATAACTATAGGGAGCCACATTATTCCAGGGCCGTGCGATCCCCAAATAACAGGAGTAGAGCCAGGAAACGAGCGATATGACCGCTGTAACCAGCACCAGCAGTTGGCTGCCCTTGTTAGTTCCCAGAAATCCCCGGGGCGATGCCAATACTGGAAAACTGTAGAAATGCAGGAACAGGCCATTGATGGTCAAGATGCTCACCACGGTAAATTTGGCCCAGAGCTTCTGGTTCATCAGGTAGGCGGGGTTATCCAGATAACCGATGGCAACAATCGCCAGGCCTGACACCCAGAGTATCGCCAGGGCGAGGGTCACCAGGCCAGCATTGCGCTGGAGGTTGATTACCGATTCATGATCCATAGCGCGCCCGCGCCATCTGGCGAGCGCGAGATCTTGTAAAAGGAGAATACCCACGGCGAGGCAGGCGGCGATTAAATGGATATAGACCAGGAGTGTTTTAAGCATTGTCGGATTCCTCTATTGTTATTTTCAGACAGCGCCATTATCTGCGCTGGGAATCTGCGCCTATTTGATTTAGCGCAAATGAATCACGGGAAGGGCTAGCAGCAAGTCTTATCGTGACGCCGTAAATCGCGCTCTGCGCCCCTTGAAGTTTACCGGTAAAACCCCACATTCCAGCTCTATTTAGTTAACTCGCCGGGTGTTAGTGTTATGAGCGAACTTTTTATTTTACAAAATCAGGAAAAGCTGTTTTTGGGCAAACAAAACAATTGGCTGGATGGCCGCGACCTGGGGGCGCTATTCAAGACAGCGCATAAAGATGAAGCCATCAATCAGATGTTTGAGGCCAGCTCCAAAGATTATCGCCAGCGCATCAAAGTAATCAGCTGCGCCGCTAATGAAAAAGGCCTGCCACTGATTGATCCGGAGATCATGCCGGAGCCACTGCCGAAAGTGGGTAAGGACCTGCTGGATCAGCTGGAGCCAGCGGCACAAGAGGCTGCGCCAGAACAGTTCACGCAGGATCAAGAGCAAACCGAACTTGCCAGCGAAACACCGGTGGCATAAAGCTACTGCGCTCATCTAGACTGACTCAACTACTTCCCGCGCCGGCGCATTACTGTCGGCCTATCCAGATGCTCGCTGAGCAAAAAGGAAACTGACGTGTCTGCACCTCAAGGCCTATCACCGGATTTACTGGCAGCTTTTGCCGCTCCCGACAACAACGCCAGCCTGCGCGGTATTTTGCGCGGGCTGGAAAAAGAAAGCCTGCGGGTTACACCCACGGGAACCCTGGCACAAACAGATCATCCGGAGGCGCTGGGCTCAGCCCTGACGCACCCGCATATCACTACCGATTACAGCGAAGCACTGCTCGAATTTATTACCGAACCCTTTGCCGATGTAGAGCCGCTGCTGCAACAACTGGATAATATTCACCGCTACACTTACGCCCAACTGGCGCCAATGCATGAGCGCCTATGGCCTGCGAGTATGCCCTGTACCCTGGGCTCCGATAATGAAATTCCAGTTGCGCGCTACGGCAGCTCCAACAGCGGCACTATGAAAACTATTTATCGTATTGGTCTCGGACATCGCTATGGCCGCGCCATGCAAACTATCGCCGGCATCCACTACAACTTCAGTTTGCCGGATGATTTCTGGCGCGCGCTACAAGCGCAAACTAGCAACCAGCAATCGTTGCAGGATTTTAAAACCACGCGCTATTTTGGTCTGATCCGCAATTTCCGCCGCAATTTCTGGCTGCTGATTTATTTGTTTGGTGCCGCGCCGGCGGTCTGTTCCTGCTTTGTTAAAAATCGCAGCCATCAATTGCAGCCGTTTCCCTTTGCGGAGCAAACCCATTATTTACCCTTTGCCACTTCGTTGCGCATGGGCGATCTCGGTTACCAAAGCGATGCGCAAAAAAGTCTGGTGGTGAATTACAACAATCTGGGCGATTACTTAAAAACCCTGTGCGGTGCCATCACCCAAAGTCACCCGGCCTATGAACACATAGGGGTGAAAGATAGCGACGGCAATTACCAGCAACTCAATACCAGTTTGCTGCAAATCGAAAACGAGTTTTACTCCAGCATTCGCCCCAAACGCACGACCGAACGCGGCGAAACTGCACTGCAGGCATTGCGGTTACGCGGTGTGGAATATGTAGAAGTGCGCTGTGTGGATTTGAATCCCTACGAACCACTGGGCATTACCCGCGAGCAAATGCAGGTGATGGACGCGTTTTTACTTTATTGCTTATTGAGCGAAAGTCCGGAAACAGATGCGCGCGAATTTTATCAGGGGCAAGAAAACCAGAAACGCATTGTGAACCAGGGGCGCGAACCGAGTTTGGAATTGCTGCGCGGCGAACAATCTGTCTCTATGCGCAGCTGGGCGCAAGAAATTATTGCCGGCAGTCTGGCGTGTGCAAAATTATTGGATCAAGCGAAAACTGGCAGCCAATATCAGGAAGCTGTGCAACAGCAGCTGGCCAAAATTGAAAATCCAGCGTTAACCCCCTCCGCACGCGTGCTGCGCGATATGCAGGAAAAACAGCAGAGTTTTTATGCGCACACACTGCACCTTGCGGAGCAACATCGCGCCTGGTTTGCCACGCGTCCGCTGGATGAAACAGCGCACACCGATTTTGTGGCCATGAGCCAAAAATCCCTGCATGAGCAGGCAGCAATGGAACAGCGGCAACAAATTTCGTTTGATGAATATCTGGAAAATTATTACGCGCAATATCGCGGCTGTAGTTGCGGGCAATAATTAACAGGGATGAGCTGGAAGCAGGCACCGGAAAAAACCGGTGCCGTTTTGCAATTATTTTTGCACTACAAAATTATTGAAGAATAAGTCCGAAGCTGGGCCTTTGACCGGTTTTACATCGGCAGCAGAGGGCAGTTGTACTTCACCATGAGCGGTATCGGTAGGTGCAGATTTGTCCGCGTGTTTTTCATCCGCTTCAGCGTGCTTCTTTCCTTTCTCTTTGCTGTGATCTTCGCCGTGATCCTCATTTTCATCGTGGTCGTCGGCGTGATGATCATGTCCCTCCACTTTCAGCAGTGCCTTATTAATTTCTGCCAGCGCATACACACGCAAATATTCTTTACCCTCGGCAGTGCTGATAATTTCTTCGGTTTGAGCACTGAGAATACTGACCAGTCGATCGCGAATCAGCGGCAGATGATGCATGACCTCGGTGGCATCCGCTGCATTTTCAGCTCGCAGTGATAACTCTGCCTTGATATAGCGGACTTTGCCCGGGCCGCCGTAGTTCACAATTAGCGGCGGGCTAATGGCAATATAATTAACCCCCTCTGCCGGCGCATTGCCCCCCCCCGAGGCCATTGCCCCAGAAGCGCCCAGGCTCAGGCCCAATATCGCCAACCATTTTTTCTTCATACCCATTCCTCAACCCATGAAACTTGCGCCGCTTTTCAGGCTCCAAACGAGCGGAAACTCGCCCACCAAGCATAGCCTATCACCAGAGCAGCGCTTGGCCTTTCCGCAAAATGCTGGCCCAGTTGCTGCGGAATTGCTTACCATAGCACCGCATCGCCATCACCTCACCCTAACAACACTATAAGCCCAATAAGGATCGCACATGTTTTCCGCCCTTCACCAAATTAAAATTCGCCAGCTCAATTTGCTGATTTTTGTTGCTTGTACCCTGATGATGCTCGCCGCTGCGTATATGGAACATGTGCTGAAAATGATTCCCTGCTCGCTGTGTATTACCCAGCGCGGCTTTGTTGTACTCACCGGTATCCTCGGGTTGATTGCC
>JAGKWY010000111.1 GCA_021151625.1 Gammaproteobacteria bacterium
GATAAAGGACTAAAACATGGATTTTCTTTCTGCACAGAAATACCTTTTAAATAAACACCAAGCCAAAGAGATGTTTCCCTCTGGCCCTGATATGGCGGTCTATAAGGTTTGCCATAAGATGTTCGCGACATTGACTGCTGAAGGTGGCGTTCCGCGTGTTAGCTTGAAGTGTGATCCTGATTTGGCGTTGCAGTTGCGTGAGCAATATCCGGCTGTCCGCCCTGGGTTTCAGATGAATAAAAAACACTGGAATACCATTATTCTGGATGGTTCAGTTCCTACAGAGCAGATCCAGCGAATGATTGATCATTCATATCAGCTTATTGTTGATAACCTTCCCACCGCTGAGCGCGAACAATTAATTGCTTCTAAAAAGTAATTTATATCTGCGCCGGATTGATGTGCCGGCGCCCTCATACACTAGGTGTCAAGTGTCAGGTGTTGGATATGTCTGTTAGAGGAGACCAAGATCTACTAACAGATATGGGAGATTCCTCCGACTCTCAAACAACGAGTGTTGCAGCTCGACTAAAGCTTATTCGTGAGATTTTTGGTATTTCACAGCGTGAATTAGCTAAGCGGGCGGGGGTGACTAATAGCAGCATTTCAATGATTGAGTTGGGGCAGGTAAGTCCGAGTATCCAATCTCTTGAACGCATTCTCTCTGTTATACCTATTGGTCTATCTGATTTTTTTGGCTTCAGTTCTACTTCCTCGGTTCGTGTGAGTAGGTCTTCAGCTTCACTGTCCACTACCAACGCAATTAGTTCTTATCTTGTTGAGGGACACTTAACAAGTGACATTGTAATTGTTCCTTCTGGTGGTGCTACCGCCTTAAAAGCGTTAACGCATGACTCCTGCGGTGTGGTGGTTGAAGGTGAGACGCAGCTAAAATCAGTTACGACGCAAGAGTTGCTGACACATGGGGATTCTTTCTACGTTCCTGCCGGGCAATTACATCGCTTCGTTAATCCAGGCAAACTCACACTCCGATTATTTATCTGCTCGCTTTTTGTTCACAAATAACTCTTATTCTATTTTTTTGTGCATTATTCCCCAATGGCTTGCTCTATCCTAAGGCAAGTCAGCCTTAGCCTGCTAAACTCAAATCCAGATTTTCACTCCCTATACCAATGAGAGATTCGATTATGTTCCAAGGAAAAGCCCTTAAGGTTTCTCTGCTTGCTGATGGTATTGCAGAGCTGACTTTTGACCTGCAAGGCGAGTCAGTGAATAAATTCAATTTGCTTGCTGTATCGGAGCTCGAGCAGGTGCTTGATTTGCTTGAGAAAGCAAAAAATATCAAAGGTTTGTTGGTGAAGAGCGCCAAGGATGTATTTATTGTTGGGGCCGATATTATGGAGTTTGGCGCTGTATTCGCGTCAGGCCCGGAAAACATTACAAGCCACCTGGCGACCAATAATAGAAATTTTTGCCGGTTAGAAGATTTACCGTTTCCCTCGGTAGTCGCCATCAATGGTTTTGCATTAGGTGGTGGTTTGGAGTTCTGTCTTGCTTGCGATTATCGAATTGCTAGCCCGGCGGCGAAAATTGGTCTACCAGAAACCAAGTTGGGGATTATTCCGGGTTGGGGCGGGACTGTTCGTTTACCACGTGTTGCGGGCTTGGATACCGCCGTTGAGTGGATCGCTGCGGGCAAGGAAAATGACGCAGAAGCCGCACTGACCGCGCGAGTTGTTGATGCCGTTGTTGAGTTGGACAAGTTGAATGATGCCGCTTTGCATTGTTTGAAACAGTGTATTGCTGGCAAGTTCGATTATGTGGCTCGCAGGACCCAGAAAAAGGGCCCGCTTAAATTGAATTTCATTGAGTCAATGATGGCCTTCGAAACATCAAAAGCATTTGTAGGAGCTCAGGCTGGACGCAATTATCCAGCGCCTGTCAGTGCGATTAAGGCGATGCAAAAAGCTGCCGATAAAGGCCGCGACGAAGCGTTGCAAGCGGAAGCGGAAAACTTTGCCAAAATGGCTCAAACCCCTGTGGCGCAATCCCTGGTAGGTATTTTTGTTAACGAACAAATGCTTAGCAAAAAAGCAAAGAGCTGGGAGAAAAAAGCTGATAAAAAAATCGCACGTGCTGCTGTACTTGGCGCGGGGATTATGGGAGGTGGGATTGCGTATCAATCGGCGCTCAAGGGCGTGCCCATTAAAATGAAAGATATTGCCCAAAAAGGGATTGATTTGGGGTTGTCAGAAGCTAACAAATTATTGAGTAAGCGTGTCGAGCGTAAAAAATTATCGCCTGCAGAAATGGGGGATGTATTAAATCGCATTGAGCCGGCATTAAGCTACGATGGTTTTGATCAGGTTGATATTGTAGTTGAGGCTGTTGTTGAAAATCCGAAGATAAAAAAATCGGTTTTGGCAGAAGCTGAAACCAAAGTGAGTGCCGATACCGTCATAGCCTCCAACACTTCGACAATTTCTATTTCACTGTTGGCAGAAGCCTTGTCTCGCCCGGAAAATTTTTGCGGGATGCACTTTTTTAACCCTGTCCATATGATGCCGCTAGTGGAAGTTATTCGCGGCGCAAAAACCTCGGATAATGCGGTTGCCCGTACCGTAGCCTATGCAAATGCCATGGGTAAAAAGCCGATCGTAGTTAAGGATTGCCCGGGATTTTTGGTAAATCGTGTTCTTTTTCCGTACTTGGCTGGTTTTGCAATGTTGCTGCGCGATGGCGCTGATTTTCAACGAATCGATAAATTAATGGAAACCTGGGGCTGGCCAATGGGGCCGGCTTATTTGCTCGATGTGGTAGGTATTGACACTGCCGTTCATGCAGAAAAAGTGATGGCGGATGGATTCCCGGATCGGATGAAGCGCGACTTTACTTCCTGTACCGATGCGCTCTTTGCTGCTGGTCGTTTGGGGCAAAAAAATGAAAAAGGCTTTTACAATTACGAATTAGATAAAAAAGGTAAGCCTGCCAAAGTGGTTGCACCAGAGGTGCTGGAAATTCTTAAGCCGACCATTGCTGGGGCGTTAGAGCTGACAGATGAGGATATCATTGCGCGCATGATGATTCCGATGGCTACTGAATTAACTCGTTGCCTTGATGAAGGTATTGTAGAGACTGCGGCGGAAGCTGATATGGCTCTGGTTTATGGAACTGGCTTCCCTCCGTTCCGCGGTGGTGTATTCCGTTGGATTGACTCCATTGGTGCCCAGGCATTTTGTGATTTGGCAAATAAGTTCAGCGGTCTTGGTGCGCTATATTCTGCTCCTGACAGCTTGAAGGCCAAAGCAGCGAACAATCAGAAATTTTACGGTTAAGGAGTCAGAGTAATGAGCTTACAACCACGCGACGTTGTTATTGTCGATTATGCTCGTAGCGCTATGGGGCGCTCCAAGAATGGCTGCTTCCGTCATATGCGTGCGGATGATATTTCTGCCGCAATTATTAAAGGTTTGTTAGCGCGTAATCCGCAATTGGATCCAAATACTATTGATGATTTGCTTTGGGGTTGCGTGATGCAGCGCGAGGAGCAAGCATTTAACATTGCGCGGAATATCCTACTGCTTGCTGGATTGCCACATACTATTCCTGCGCAAACCATCAATCGTCTGTGCGGGTCTTCAATGTCTGCGTTGCATACAGCGACCGTAAATATTCGTGCAGGTCAGGGCGATGTTTATTTGATAGGTGGTGTAGAGCATATGGGGCATCTTCCCATGTACGAGTCGGTGAGCATCAATCCATTATTGGGACTGTCTGTTGCAAAAGCAGCGGGTAACATGGGGATGACGGCGGAATACCTCGCACTTTTGCATGGGATTAATCGTCAGCAGATGGATGAATTTGGTGCTCGTTCGCATCAGCTTGCAGCAAAAGCCCGAGAAACAGGAAAGTTTAAGCGTGAAATTATTTCCGTTGACGGCCATAACGCGGATGGCTTTTTAATTTCAGTTGATCAGGATGAAACAATTCGTCCAGAAACTACCGTGGAAGCGCTGGCAAAGTTGCCTCCAGTGTTTGATCCGAAAAACGGGCAGGTGACCGCAGGTACTTCTTCGCAGCTGAGTGATGGTGCGTCCGTAATGCTGGTTATGTCTGCGGAGCGAGCTAAATCGCTGGGGCTTAAGCCTATTGCAAAGGTGGTTTCATTGGGACTGGCTGGTGTTGATCCGTCAATTATGGGATACGGCCCTGTACCATCAACAGAAAAAGCACTTAAAGCGGCCAACCTGACGATTGATGATATTGATGCGGTAGAACTGAACGAGGCCTTTGCGGCCCAGGCTTTGCCAGTGTTGAAGGATTTAAAGTTGCTGGATGTGATGAATGATAAGGTGAATTTGCATGGTGGTGCCATTGCGCTTGGTCATCCCTTTGGTTGTTCTGGTACGCGAATCACCGGTTCACTGTTAACGGTTATGCAGGATCGGGATTTGAATTTTGGCATTTCTACTATGTGTATTGGCTTGGGGCAAGGTATTACGACGATACTTGAGCGGGTTAACTAGATAAAGTTGTTGAGCTTATCCAAAAACAGCCGATCTTGTGATCGGCTGTTTTTGTTTGGGAAGGTGAGTTTTCCAATATTGGGGCTCAATGGTAGTGAGTGTGCGTAGGTTTTGACAAGATTGGGTGCTAGAATGCCCACCCAATTAAGCAGGGGTAGATATGTCATCGTTTTACGAAATCATAGAGTTAATAAACGGCGATGTGGCTCTATCAAGAGCTGATGATGAAAACTCTGAGCCTTTGGTGACTATTCGTTTTTCTTCCGAATCATTGGCATTTCTTGGGGAAGAGAAATTCAATGTAGCCAAAGCTATGATTGAGGCTGGAATGGATGCTGCCGGGGATATTGCAGATCAACAAGCAGAGTCTATGCTGGAAGATCCGGTTGAAGATCTAAGTGATAATGAAAAACTAATGCTGCATTAAATCTGGTTCACATCCTTGGTTGTGAGCCTGTCTTTCCTTTCGGTTTTTTTCTAGCGTACTCGCAGTAATAATCCCTGGCATTGTCCTTGTGCGGCGGCCAGTTCCAACTGGTTTAATTCTTTATCTGTTAATTTTCCCGGACTTGAAATAACTGTGTGGCTATTGCCAGCGGCTAGTGCTTCCCAGGTAACCCATAGCAAACTTAATTGGTTATGACAGTGAATGACACGGATATAACGTGTATTTACGCCATAAGACTCTAAAAGCTCGCGGCTGATATTGTGTGGCGCAATCCAGGTAATCCACCGATCTTGCGAGCTGTTGCTCAGGAACGCAATCATCGGCATTAACAGCGAAAGTTGCTCAGGGGTATCGCTGGTTAGAATTAATTCGGTAACACCGCCAAGCGGCTGTTGGCGGCTAGTACTGGTGGAGTTGCTGCGAGCGAGATTAGTCACGGCGAATTACTCCTACGCTTAAGCCTTCAATAGAGAATTCCTGATCACGCATATCGACATGGATCACGTCAAAGTCCGGGTTTTCAGGCCAAAGCTCTACTTGAGCTTTGTTGCCATTGCGTTTGAAGCGTTTGACGGTGACTTCTTCACCGATCCGAGCTACAACAATCTGGCCATTTCTAACTTGATCAGTTCTATGCACTGCAAGCAAGTCACCATCTAGAATGCCGGCGTCTTTCATGCTCATCCCGTGTACACGCAATAAGTAATCAGCGCTGGGGGAAAAGAAGTCATAGGGAATGTTGCAATAGTCTTCAATGTGCTCTTGGGCGAGTATCGGGTTACCTGCTGCAACTCTGCCGACAATAGGGATTCCAGTGTGAGTTTCCGGGAGACGTATGCCGCGTGAGGCTCCGGGGATAATTTCAATAGCCCCTTTGCGAGCCAGCGCTTTGATATGTTCTTCAGCGGCGTTAGCAGACTTAAACCCTAAAATACGCGCAATTTCAGCGCGCGTAGGCGGATATCCGGTTTCGTCGGCATATTTGCGGATAAGGTTTAATACTTCTTCCTGGCGTGGTGTTAAGTCTGACATGAAGCACTCCTGAATCTGTTTATTTGTACAGTTATTGTGATTATATACAGTAATTCAGGTTGTGCAATAGCTTTTCAAACTGGAATCCCCTGGGACTGGTTGACGGCAATTGGCTCACAATAGGAGTCAGTCACCATAGGGTCTCCACATTTTTCCAGAATATCTGCTTTGGTTTCGCCGATATGCGCAAGTTGGCCGCCACAGCGCAACGACTCTGCGTGAGATGAGCCGGTGATAGCTAAGGCGAAGAATAAAAAAGCAAATAGAGAGATTGGGGTGTTCATATTCAACTCCTTGTTGGTTTCTCTATAACTTTAGTCGCGAATGCTGAATTGAGAATGAACTAGCTGCCCAGCTTGTATAAAAGTTTGTCCATCAACGATGTGGGGAGTATGCGCTTTAGGTAGCCGACTAAATAGGTAGGAAATGTAACGTAATAGCGCGCCTTGGGATGTTTGCTTCCAAGTGCATGAATCAGTTTTTTGTAAACGGCATCTGGGGGAAGTGTAAATGGTGTGTTGGAGGTTTCACGACTTAATCGTGCAATTGCAGTTTGATAGCTATCTTTGTGCCGACTCGAATTGATATCGATATTGTTAACTAGCATAGCTAGTGCATTTTTTCGAAAATTACTGTGGATTGGGCCGGGTTCAATCAGGCTTACATATATGCCGGTTCCTCTCAATTCCAGGCGCAACGTATCACTCAATCCTTCTATTGCATATTTGCTAGCGTTATACGCACCACGTAACGGCATGGCGGCAAGGCCTAATACGGAGGAGTTTTGTACGATTCTTCCGAAACCCTGGCCAAGCATTATAGGTAGAGCCAGATTGGTTAGTTCACTCCATCCAAAAACATTGGTTTCAAATTGCTGACGCAATACCGCGCGTGACAAATCCTCAATTGCTCCGGGTTGACCATAGGCGCCATTGTTAAAAAGCGCATAGAGGTTTCTGTTGGTTAACCGCATGGCAGCTTCAAAACCTGTCTTGATAGAGGCGGAGTTGCTCAGATCAATTTGTACTGTGTCCAAGCCTTCGTGTTGCAGGCGCAAAACGTCGCTGGCTTGACGGCAAGATGCAATGACCTGATAGCCATCGCGTTTAAGCTGATGGGCAACATAGTGACCGATGCCGGTGGATGCCCCTGTAACCAGAATAGATTTCTGCATTTTCCAAACTAATCCGCATTAAAGATTTTAGCGTATGTGCCGCTAGTTTAAGGGTGCGCCGATTTATATTGCATGCCGATAATGACAATGCCTTCAGTAAAACATAAATGGTGATTTATGAATTCCTATTCTGCCGTGCAAAATTATGCCAGTGTTAAAGTGCATTCCGGGGTTGAGTCTGCGTCACCTCATCGCCTGATTCAAATGTTATTTGAAGGCGCGCTTGAGAGAATTGCTCAGGCAAAAGGTGCAATGGCCCAAAATCAACTAGCTCGCAAAGGAGAAATGATTGGTAAAGCGGTGGCAATAGTAGGGGGATTGCAAGGGAGTTTGAATGATAAGGAGGGGGGGGATTTGGCAAATAATCTCGATAGCCTCTATGACTATATTATTCGCCGTTTGACACAAGCCAACTATGAAAACAATCCCGATTATCTTGATGAATGCGGTCGCTTGCTGGGGGAAATAAAATCCGCCTGGGATGCCATTGCCAATCAGGTGTAGTGAGGCAGGTTATGAGTATTCAACTGGTTCCCAATCCGGATTACTGTGGTGAGGCTGGTATTTGCGCTATGCGCGCCTTACAGCGGGAATTGAGTAAGGCATTGCAGCAGGAGGATTGGGAAAAGGTTCGTCATTTGGATCGTATTTGTGTGTTGCTGATTGATCGCGTAATCAGCGCGAATCGCGATGATAAAAGTACTTTGGTGCGGGCATTAAGTGAGCTGAAAGGGGTTTATGCTGGTTTGATTGCCGAGTGCCAGCGGGAAGTAACTCTATTGCATGCAACCTGATTAGTCTGAAATGTTAAAGAAGTGTTAAAGCCGATTGGTTGATTCGGTTTTTAAAACCTGTTTCTTATAGCAAAACTCGCAAAAGTTCGCTGCCCCTGCTAGCCTTAAAGAACATTACTGCTAGCAGGGGTCAGTCCGTGTCTAATTACAATCCGCAAGAAGCGCTGAAGCAATATCGCCAACTGGGTATTGAATCAGAAGTTAGCAATGCATCACCCCACCGTCTTATTCAATTGTTATTTGAAGGTGCCCTTAGTCGTTTAGCAGCTGCTCAAGGCGCAATCGAGCGCAATGATCTTGCGGCAAAGGGAGAGCTTATTGGCAAGGCAATTAGCATAGTTGGAGGCTTGCGCGCATCGCTGGATATGAGTGCGGGTGAAATTTCCGAGCGATTGGATCAGCTGTACGAATATATAAACTTTAAATTGTTAGAGGCCTCTGCTCAGAACGACATAGAAAAAGTGAATGAAGTTATCCAACTGTTAAAAACTGTTAAATCTGGATGGGATGAAATAGCTCCTCAGGTAACTGGCTCATCTACATAAATTTGAGGTTTTAGATATTTAAGACTAAATAGGCTATAAAAATAATTTGTATCATTTCCAAACGATTATTCAATAGGTTTATCTGGAAAAAACCTACGCTTTTGAAGGCATATTTTTGGCGAATAAATGGACTTCTTGTTTGATTATTGTCAAAACGCCAAAAACATTTCGTCATAAATTTGACTTCATTTACTGCCTCGTCTATTACTTACTCCGATAACTCATCTCGCCGCGCTGATTATGTTTTCTAGCGTTTTATCAGTAGCTTAGGCACGAAATGAAAAGGTCTTGGGGTATGTGGCGCAACAACAAAGTTCTCGTTATTGACGATAATCCGTCACGTAGGCACGATCTAAAAATCCTGTTGGATTTTCTTAGCGAAACTACACTGGTTGCTCCCAGCAATGCCTGGCAAGCCGCCGTTGCAGAAGAAAATGGTGGTGAAGATTATGTTGCTGTTTTCATTGGTGACTACAGCGATAGCAATCAATCCTTAGCTCAATTACTGAAAGAAATTCGCTCATGGAATGACGAGCTTGCCGTAGTATTGGTCGGTGAAGAAAACCAGAATACTGCTGACGGTTTGGAAGACATCTACCGTTTTATGGCTATAGCCACCATGTCGGTTCCTCCTACCTACAACAAGCTGGTCGATACCTTGCATCGCGCCCAGCTGTATCGCGAAGCCCAATCCAGCAGCAAACGCCAGCCTCAGCGTCGTCCGGTACATTTATTCCGCAGCCTGGTAGGTACCAGTCGTGAAATCCAGAATGTACGCGAGATGATGGCGCAAGTTGCCGATAAAGATGTCTCGGTATTGATTACCGGTGAATCGGGTACGGGCAAAGAAGTAGTAGCGCGCAACCTGCATTACAACTCCCCCCGTCGTGAAAAGCCTTTTGTGCCTGTTAATTGCGGGGCTATTCCGGCTGAGCTGTTGGAAAGCGAATTGTTTGGTCATGAAAAGGGGGCGTTTACCGGTGCGATTAACTCGCGCGCGGGGCGCTTTGAATTGGCTGAAGGCGGTACTTTATTCCTGGATGAAATTGGCGATATGCCCTTAAACATGCAGGTAAAAATTTTACGGGTATTGCAGGAGCGTTGTTTTGAGCGCGTGGGAAGTAATAGAACCCAACCGGTGGATGTGCGAATTATTGCTGCAACCCATCGCAATCTGGAGCAGATGATTACTGACAATACTTTCCGCGAAGATTTATTTTATCGTTTGAATGTTTTCCCCATCGAATTACCTTCGCTGAAAGAGCGCGCTGAAGATATTCCGCTGCTGATTAATGAACTGGTATCGCGTATGGAGAGTGAACAGCGTGGCTCGATTCGTTTTAATTCGGCGGCGATTATGTCGCTGTGCCAACATGAATGGAGCGGCAACGTACGCGAGCTGGCTAATCTGGTCGAGCGCATGGCTATTATGCATCCCTTTGGTGTTATCGGCGTGCAGGATTTGCCGGCGAAATATCGCCATGTGGATGTGACTGACGAAGATTTTGTGCATGCGTCGACAAAAGTAAATGGTACGGTAGCAGCTGGTGCGAGTACCAGTTATGTCAGCATGAATGACACGCCTTTATTGCCTGAGCAGGGTATAGATTTGCGTGAATACATTACCAATTTGGAGATGAGTTTAATCCAGCAAGCATTAAATGATTGCGGTGGAGTGGTCGCGCGCGCTGCAGATAAGTTATGCGTTAGAAGAACGACGCTGGTTGAAAAAATGCGTAAATACGATATGCAGCGCTAGCGCACATATCAGAATTGAATTGAGTTGAAACGCGGAAAATCCCCTTCAGCGCAGCTGGAGGGGATTTTTTATTGCAGTATTAACTGTTTGCTTTTGCGCGCTGTTGCTGCGGTTTGGGCGGGCCTTTGCGATGTGTAGATGCGCTGGCTGGTTTGCTGCTACGTTGTTGCTGGTTGTTGCTGGATGGTTTTTTGCCATTGCTGTTCTTGGGTTTTTGTCCCAATGCCAGCGTGGCTGCGCCAGGTTTTCCAGCTCGATTTTTTCCGGGTTTTGCAGCACCTGCACCAATTGTCATGCGGCGGCCCAATACAATCGGTTCCGCTTTAGCGTTAGGGTCTGGTTCAAAACCGGGAACCACCTCTTTATCGATATCGCGTTTAATTAATTTCTCAATGTCACGCAAAAACTTATCTTCATCGATACATACCAGCGATACAGCAATTCCTTCGGCATCAGCACGGCCGGTGCGGCCAATACGATGGACGTAATCCTCCGGTACATTTGGTAATTCGTAATTCACCACATGGGGCAGTTGATCGATATCGATACCGCGCGCGGCAATATCGGTGGCGACCAGTGCACGAATCTTGCCTTGTTTGAAATCTTCCAATGCTTTAGTGCGTGCGCCCTGGCTCTTGTTGCCGTGAATTGCCGCTGCGCTGATTCCATCATCCAGCAATTGTTCAGTTAATTTGTTTGCGCCGTGTTTGGTGCGCGTGAAAATCAATACTTGTTGCCAGTCACCTTGCTCAACCAAATGCGCAAGTAGTTCACGCTTGCGATTGCGATCCACTGGGTGCACGCGCTGGGTAACACGCTCGGACGCGGTGTTGCGACGGGCAACTTCAATCAAGCTCGGTTGATTTAATAATTTATCAGCCAGCGCTTTGATGTCGTCAGAAAAGGTGGCGGAGAAGAGCAGGTTTTGGCGTTGCTTCGGCAGCAGCGCCAATACTTTTTTAATGTCGTGGATAAAACCCATGTCCAGCATGCGATCGGCTTCATCCAGCACCAACACTTCAACATCGCGCAAGGAAACCGCATTTTGATTGGCTAGATCGAGCAAACGACCCGGAGTGGCTACCAGAATATCGGTACCACCGCGCAGGTTCATCATCTGCGGATTAATACTCACACCACCAAAAACTACGGTAGAGCGCAATGAAAGGTATTTGCCGTAGGTGCGCACACTGTCGTGTACCTGGGCAGCCAGTTCGCGCGTGGGGGTTAGGATCAATGCCCGTACCGGGCGGCGGCCTTTTAGGGTTTTGTCTGCTGGTACACGGCTCAGTTTTTCCAGCAAGGGCAAGGTAAAGCCGGCAGTCTTACCGGTACCGGTTTGTGCGCCGGCCAGGATATCACCACCTTTTAAAACAGCGGGAATGGCTTGCGCTTGAATAGGAGTAGGGGTGCTATAACCCGCTTCGGCAATAGCACGCAAAATATCGGCCCGAAGACCGAGACTTTCAAATGACATAAATATTTCCTGTGGCTCGGCCTCCCGCGTGGCGGGCAAGGTCTGGCGAGCGGAGATATGGCAAACCCGGAGGTTGCAAATGGAGGGCGACACTGACCTTAAGGGTGTCGCCGCGCATGGTACGCAGTTGCTGTGCAATAAGCCAGCAACATTTGCGTTTAATTAGGCGACAGATAAGGGCAATAGATTTAAGTGGCTGTTTCTGCCTCAGCCTGCTTGCGTTGTTTGGCAAGGTTAAGGATAACCAGGCAGAGACTGGCCAGGATCAGGAAGCCACAAGTCATAGGTATCAATGTGCTGTCATACATCTGGCCAATCGCTGTACCAATGATCATCGAAAGTATGGATGAGCTGGCTCCAATCACCGCTGAGGCAATGCCTGCTACGTGCCCCATAGGTTCCATCGCCATGGCGTTCACGTTGCCAAATACCAGTCCAAAGCAAAAGAACAACACTGCGGCGTAGGCTAAAAACATCCACAAACTCGGTGCTGTGATTAATTGCAAAACGAGGAAAATCGCTGAGCTGAAAATAATGCCGAGAGTGGCGCGGCTACATAAATATTCCATTCCCCATTTTTGTACAAAGCGCGCATTCACCATGGATGCAACGCCAAACAGCAAGGCGAGCACTCCAAAATACACAGTGAATAATTTTCCGGTATTAAATAATTCCTGGAAAATTTGCTGCGATGAATTCAGGTAGCCCATAAAGCTGCCGAAAAATAATCCCATACACAGGGTGTAACACATGGTGGAGTAATTGCTGATGACTTCTTTGAATCCATCGATAAACCCGGTGCGAGTAAATGGAATGCGATATTCCTTTGGCAGGGTTTCTTCCAGTCGCCAGAAAATCCACACGCCGATAATTAACGCGTAAACAATGTAGAGCACAAAAATATAGCGCCAGGAACTAATGAGTAAAACTGCCTGGCCCAGACTTGGGGCTATGGCGGGTACCATAATAAAAATCATCATCACCAGTGACATAATGCGAGCCATTTCATTGCCGGCATATTTGTCGCGCACTATGGAAATGGCAGATACATAAGGCCCGGCAACCCCCAGGCCTTGCACGAAGCGTCCAATTAACAGGCCTTCAATTGAAGTAGCAAAAAAACAAATTGCGCTACCGCAGAAAAATAAGGCGATGCCGCCGTAGAGCACTTTTTTGCGGCCTGTTGCATCGGATAAAGGTCCACAAACCAACTGCCCCAGTGCCATACCTAAAAATAATGCACTGATTACGTATTGGATCTGGTTGGGGTAGCTCAGGGTAATTTCCTGGCCGATAAAGCCCAGTGCAGGTAGCAAGGCATCAATAGACATGGCGACAATCGACATCATCAATGCAACCAGTAATGTGAATTCCCCGGATGAAATGCGCGAGGGAACCGGGTGGGTCGAATAATCAGTCATGATGTGTGTTTCCGTTATGTGAATACTGATTTGTAGGCAATCGTTTGTGCGCAAAGCTTAGCGTGATTCGCTGCCAGCAGCTGTCAGTAAATGTAAATCGCCAGTAAGTGAAAAGAGTGCAAGCTGCACGGCTTGGGGCATTACGCACACATTAGTCGCAATGCCCCGAGGATTTTCGACAGGGGTGGAAAAATTATTTACCAGGCTAAATCAACAATTGTTGGTTAGCGTGGTAAACGATACATAATGCCGCCGTCGTAAGGCAATTTGGGCAGATGCTTTTCCATACGCAGGAGGGCATCGTCGTAAATTTTTCGTACATCCGGTTTGGTGCCCACTTCCATTCGGCGTGACAGCATAGTTACTGGAAACAGGCAGTCGTTAGTTTTTCGCACGCACAGGGCACGGCTGCGGCCCAGTTTATCTTCATAGATTTTCCACTCAAATGTGTTGGGGAAATCTGCCAGCATGACATTGCCTAGAATCACCCCCATAGCTTGCTGGAGCTCAAAGTTGTCCATTGCCACCAGTTCTTTGTCGACAATTCGCTGCAGCGTACTTATATCGCTCAGGTCGCGCCGCAAAGGTATGCCCAGTTTTGTTTGCGCCAGCTCGTTGATTTTGGTTGTTTCCTGGTCCATGCGGTTTTTATCCATCCAGCCCAATTCTTTTATCTGGATTTCTTTTTTTTGTTCGATAGTGGTGGGCTGCTTTTCCACTACATTCATGGGAGTCTGGGCAAGCGCAGCGTTGGAAACCAAAACACAGGTGGCAACAAGAATTGTGCGCAGGTTAAATAATTTTTTCATCGGGAATATCTCCGGAACTGCTTAAGGTTTATCGGCAAGTACATCGCTTGCGATTAACTGGTTATGTGTCTGTGTCTTGGGCAAATAAGGACCAAGTTTGTTCAATGGTGTAGAAAATCCATCGGCACCAACAATATGAATATGTTCTGTGTGCAACTGGCGCGGCTCGGCCAAGCCGCAGGAGTGGGCAATCATGGCCACACTCTTGGTGATATTGCGCTGGTAGGCGGCAACACGTTCGGCCTTATCGCTTGGGTCCAGCCCCTTTTGCAATTTTGCATTGTGGGTGGTGATACCGGTGGGGCAGGTGTTCTTATGGCATTGCAACGCCTGGATACAGCCCAGTGCAAACATAAATCCGCGCGCACTATTCACAAAATCGGCGCCTGATGCAAGTGCCCAGGCGACCATGTGCGGGGTAATCAACTTACCCGCCACTATGATTTTGATGCGATCTTTAAGGCCTGCTTCCTGCAATAGGCCTGCAAGCCAGGGCAGGCTTTCTTTGATAGGCAAGCCCACATGATCCATTAATGGTTGTGGTGCTGCGCCACTGCCTCCGTCACTGCTGTCCAGGGTAATAAAATCAGGCGCTGCTTCCAGTCCGCGTACACGAATCTCACTGATCAGTTCGATTAACCACTGTTTTTCGCCCAATACAGCTTTAAAGCCCACGGGTTTCCCGGTGGTGTTGCGAATGTGGTTAAGCATGTCGAGCAAATCCGTGACGGAATTAATGTCTGTGTGTCCGTTTGGGCTAATGGAAGCTTGTCCCTCGGGAATGCCGCGAATTTCAGCTACTTCTGCAGAGACTTTTTCAGCGGGAAGTATGCCGCCTTTACCCGGTTTGGCGCCCTGGCTCAATTTAATTTCAAACATTTTAATTTGCGCTTTACTGGCCAGTTCACGTAAACGTTCATTACTTAAATTGCCGTGCAAATCGCGCACGCCGTATTTGGCAGTGCCAATTTGAAATACCAGATCGCAGCCGCCTTCCAGATGATAAGGCGATAAACCGCCTTCGCCGGTATTTAGCCAGCAGCCGGCTTTCGCTGCCCCGCGCGATAACGCGAGAATGGCCGGTTTGGATATGGCGCCATAGCTCATACCGGAAATATTAAAAATCGAATGGGTAGTGTAGGGCGTACTGCAAAACGGACCCAGGGTAACAGGGGATGGCATAAGTGCATCTTTTTCCTGGATGGGAAAGGCAGAATTTAAAAACAGCAAGGTACCTGGTTTGGATAAATCGAGTGTTGAGCCAAAGCCGACATTGTTATCAATGTCTTTCGCGGCGCGATAAACCCAGGAGCGATCAGCGCGATTAAATGGCATTTCCTCGCGATCCTGTGCAAAAAAATACTGCCGGAAAAATTCACCCAGGTGTTCAAAGAAATAACGGAAGCGCCCCAACACCGGGTAATTTTTGCGAATAGTGTGAGTGTTTTGGCTAACGTCAGTGATGTACATAATAATCACTGCCAGCAGCAGTACACCAATTACGGCAATGAAAATAACTTCCAGCCAGGTGAGCAGGGTTAGTGCCCAATGGGAATCAGTCATGAGGGGTAATCCTATTCAATGTCACTGTAATGTTTAACGCAATTTTTGCCGAGTGCTTTCGCGGTGTACATGGCGGAATCCGCATGTTTAATCAGGCTGTGTTTGTCATCGCCATCTTGTGGATAAAGTGCAATGCCAATGCTGCAGGAAATATGGATGTCATGATCGTTAATAATGAAGGTTTGGTTAAGTGAGTTGCGAATTTTATCCGCAACCTGACGGCCGATGTGACGCGTACTCATGCCGCGTAATTGCAAATCGCGTGCGGAGATAATAATCATAAACTCATCGCCACCATAGCGTGCAACCGTGTCGGTTTCGCGCACGCAGCTGAGCATACGTGCAGCGCATTCTTGCAATAATAAATCGCCAGTATCATGACCAAACTTATCGTTCACCGGTTTGAAACCATCCAGATCCACCAGCATCACGGCAATTTCCATTTTATCGCGTCGGGCGCTGATGAGTGCTTGCTCTATACGGTCTTCCAGAAGTATGCGATTGGGCAGGTTGGTTAACGGGTCGTGATGGGCGACTTTATGAAGGTACTGGCGCTGGCTATTTAATTCCATTAATTGTGCGTTAAGTTTTTTTGCCATCATCGAAAAATTGCGCGCGAGCAAGCCCAGCTCATCATTGCGCTGCAAATGAATTTCGGGCACTGGGTCGCCTTGTTTAAAACGTGCGAATGTGGTTGCCATTTGACGCAGCGGGGTGGATATTTTCCAGGCTAAGAATAGCGATAAGACTACAAACAATAGCCCAAAAACCAGCGCGCTTTTAAGTGCAGTTATTCCCAGTTGGCGACTCTCCGCCAGAACCGTATCCAGATTGCTAATCAACCCCAGCACAATATAGTTTTCATCGGCTGCCCATTGGAATGGCAACTTATTCAGGGAGATAACTGCTTGTTTCTCTGGCGCGCGAAGGTCTTGCATTTCCGCAACCAACGCGTTGAGTTCACCGGAAAATATTCGTTGTGCAACGGGTAAATCCTGTTGAATGGTAAAGCGTTTTCCCTTATCAAACCCAAAGGTTTTTTCTGCATTGGGGTGTAGCAGATAATCACCGAACGAGTTAGTGGCTATTACATCAATATTATCCGGCACATCGGTTTCGATCATGCTGAACATGGTTTCCATATCGACATTAATAACTACTGCACCAAATATAGTATTGGCCTTGGTATAAATAGGTGTTGCCAAAATAATACTGGGCTTGCCGTAACCATCCAGCAATCCGCGTTCTTTATTAAGTTTGATGGCTGAGATAAATATCTCGCCCTGTTTTAGCTTGAGTGTGTTGTAGATGTAAGAGAAGTGCGCTTTTTCTTGCAGCGCCAATCCCTCAACAATACTGAGCGAGTTTTCCGCTTTATCAATACGTACCAGTTCGAGCCCATGATTGGCTGCGCCTATAAATCGAACCTGATTATATTCCTTGTGTGAGTTAAGCAGCTCGGATAATGCTGACGCAAGTCGCGCGCGTTGAATCAGTGCTGCCGCGGGATCGGGGTGATTGGCAATCTCACCAATGGCCGGCAATTGGGAGATAAATAATAAGTCTTTACCGATATCTTCAATAAAAAAGGCGTAGCGATTAGCCAGCACGCGCGTGGCAGTCGCTAATTTATCCTGCGAGGATTGAATCAAGAGTGCGCGGCTCTGGCTGTAAGTGAAATACACATTAACGCCGGCGCTTAACAGGCTGAGTAGCGCGATCCAGATAGTGAGTTTGATAACCAGTCGTGAACTCATCGCGCAAACCTTTCCATGACATCGCCCGAAATAATTTGCTCCCACAATTGAGTGCGAGTCTCGCTATTTTCAACGGGTTCTAACCAGATAAGTTCAGTGTTGTGGTGAGTGGCGGAAGCTTCGCGTGTGTTGGCTAACCCATGTGAATGGCTCAACCGTTGGCTGGCTGTTTCACCCAGCATAAAGTTAATCCATTGCTCGGCCAGGGGGCCGGCATTTTTGCTGATGGCCCAACAATCCAACCAGGCAAGTGTGCCGTTTTTAGGTAGGACGTAACCGACATCCGCGCCTATATCTGCAAGCGCTTTGACTTGCTGGCTGCCGTAGTTGGCATAAATCAAGGCGATTTCCTGAGTTTTAAACAGTTTTACTGCTTCTTGAGGCGAAGAGTAAACAGTTAGCAAGTTGCGGCGCAGTTCCACCAGTCGCTGCGCAGAAACTGTTAATTCCTCATCGCTAAGCTGAAATGGTTTGACCATACCCAAGCTGAGCGCTGCCAGGGTGAAATTGTGATTGCTGGTATTAAAGGCCAACACTTTTCCAGCGTAGGCAGGGTCCCAAAGTGCATTGATGGATTCCGGTGGCTGGTGAACCAATTGGCGGTTATAAATCAGCCCCATTTCTGAATAGGTATAGGGAATTGCATAGCTTTTTCCCTGGTTCACCAGGCCAGGAATATGTTCACGGTTTTGAAAGCGCGCATCTTGCTGTTGGATGTTGGGTATCAGCTCAATATCGACTGGGCGCACATAGCCCTTTTCAATATAACGCTGCAGTTCGGCGGTGTTCACAGCTATCAAATCGTAGCCAGGGTTGGATTGGCTGATGTGATTCCAGAGTTCATCGTCCGAGTAAACCAGGGTAACCTCGACCTTACTGTTGGTTTGTTGCTCGAATTCTGCAACCAGATCGGCATCGGCATAACCTTCCCAGGCGAGAATCTTGAGTTGTTGTTTCGCCTGGCCGGGCAGGGCCAGAACCAACAATCCCAAAATACGGGCTGATCTCTGATGGGGCGCTCGCTATCCATACCGTGATTAAAGGCATATGCATAAGTGTAGGCCGCAAGGCGCGAGTTGTTGCCAATCACAATGCCCTCACTGCCGCCATCCAGGGTTACATGATGATTAATGGAAACGTCGCTACCTAAAGAAATGGGACCATGAATAACAGTATCAGCGGCTATCCAGGAATTATCGCCGATTACGATGGGGCGCCCGGGTTCAGCAAAGAGTTTGGCTTCCGGTGCGATAAAGCAGTTATGGCCAATGGTGATGGTTTCCATCGCACACAAATAGGTTTGCCATTCGTCCTGCCAGGCCTGCGCCCAACGGCGGTGAGCGGGTTTTAAGCGCGCATATAGCCAGGGCATATAACTCAGGCGTAATTTGTGTTGTGTGCGATAAAAATCGGTATTTTTTTCAGGTTCTTTAGTCATAGTTGCGTACTGAAAATGTGCACGCAAATTATAACGGTGATTAGAGAATACTGGTGGAGGAATTTGTAACGGGGCGGGAATAAAAAAGGTGACCGCCGGTTGCAGGTGATTGGTTTGCTCGCTTGGCCGCTAGCGCTTCCTGCATAACAGTCAGCTGGGCACAAATCGAAACATGGAGCGCTGAAATAAGTGCTCGTAGGGTGAACCCGTCATGACGGCAACCGAGGCGGACACCTGTTTTGATTATAGCCATGGCGATTAATGCCGCTAGGGGGTGGATTAGTCTTTTGCGTCACATCTATCGGCTTTTTATGGCCGAAAAATTCTATGACTGATATTCTTGCAACAGTTATTTTATGGCCCGCCTTTATGTACGACATCATTGAAAACCATCCGAATTTTGTCGTGATCTATAAAAAACCTGATACCAGTTTTCACAGCGAATCCGGCACTCCTGGTCTGTTCGAAACCCTCAGGCAGCGCGAAGGATTTGCTGAGTTATATCCTGTTCACCGTTTGGATAAAGTTACTTCGGGGCTATTGGTTATGGCCAAAGATGCGGCAACCAATCTGGCTTTAACCAAAGCGTTTGCGCAGCGCGAAGTGGAAAAATATTACCTGGCGATCAGTGGCAAAAAGCCGACAAAAAAACAGGGATTGGTTAAAGGCGATATGGCTCAAGCCAGGCGCGGTGCCTGGAAATTGTTACCCGAAAGTAGCAATCCGGCGATCACCCAGTTTTTCAGTAAGGGGTTAGGCGAGGGTAGGCGCCTGTTTATCCTTAAGCCGCATACGGGGAAAACCCATCAGTTACGCGTTGCATTGAAAAGTGTGGGCGCCCCAATTTTGGGGGACGAGCTTTATGGTGGCCAATCTCCCGCTGATCGTACTTATCTCCATGCATTTAGTCTTGCGTTTTATTTGGATAAACAATTGTATCGTTTTACGGTAATACCGCGCGATGGCGAATATTTTTTGGGGGAAGAATTTAACTCGGCGCTCAGTGATTGGTGTGAGCCCTGGAATTTGCCCTGGCCGCAACTCAAGGGAAATTCAGCATGCGCGCAATGATCGGTTTGGGTGCTGTGGCAACACTTTTATTTGCAACAGGGTTTGCGTATTTCTTCAATGCGGACTCAACTCGAAATAAAAACTCTCCGACTGTCGATAACGAAAATTATCGCTTTGTAAAAGTCAGCTGTTGGTTTGATGCAGATTGGCAGGCATCGATTACCTGTGGTGAATTGCATACGCCCGCGCCTCAGGGGCAATTTGTGTTGCCCGTTGTTATTTTGCATACCGATAGCTCTGCTGCCCAACCTGATCCAATTGTTTATTTACAAGGTGGCCCCGGTGCCAGTGCTGGTTTACATAGCGAAGGTATCAAACGCTGGCTAAGCTGGATGCGTCTGGCAAATACCAGGCGAGATTTGATTCTGGTGGATACCCGCGGTACCGGGCGTAGTAAACCGGCATTAGTCTGCGCTGATTACAATCGCGAAAATCAAAAGTTGATGCGTGAAAACAAAACGCTCAGTGACGAATTGGCTTCATCCTATGCGGTTACTGCACAGTGTTTTAATTCCGCCGCAAAAAATAATAGCAACCTGGATTATCGCTATTTTAGTACGACACTGTCTGCCCAGGATTTGCGCGCATTAATGGCCCAACTGGAATATCCGGAGTGGAATATTATTGGCGTATCTTACGGTACTCGCCTTGCGCTGGAAGTTTCCCGTCAGGAACAGTTGGCGCCACAGGGGGTGCGGTTAAAAGCGATGGTGTTGGATTCCATTTATCCTGCCGGTTTTGGCGGCGTACAAACCTGGCCGCAGGTCCTTGATGCTGCAATGCAGAATTTTTTCACTGGCTGTGCAGAGCAACTCGCCTGTGCAAAAAAAATCGGGCTTAGTAAAAATAATCTGCAGGAGTTATTTGTTTCT
The DNA here is from genome assembly GCA_021151625.1 of Gammaproteobacteria bacterium. Lineage (GTDB taxonomy): Bacteria > Pseudomonadota > Gammaproteobacteria > Pseudomonadales > Cellvibrionaceae > Cellvibrio. The sequence goes on from JAGKWY010000111.1 coordinate 20,648, forward strand.
GCGTTGCGCCGCCTGCGCGAAACACCGGTATCGCTCACTATCAGGCATTGGGGTGGAGATGCTCCCATGTATTGGCTGGTTAATGATCATCGCTTTTTGTCGATTGTCTTTGCTGGAATTTATGATCCCGCAGACTGGCCCAAAATTATCGATGCGATTGTTGGCGTACATCAGGGGCGTAACGATTTGCTCAAGCCTTTGGCTGAACCTTATTTAAATAATAGCGTTAGTGCGGATTTTAATAGTCTCACGTTTACTGCTGTGGATTGTGCGGATAATCCGGTGTTATCTGAAACGGATTATTCAGCGGCAGTTGCCAGTTATCCGTTATTGCAAGATTACACTCGCGATCAATGGCGTTATCAATTGTGTCATGAGTTGCGCAGTGTTACGCCCTTACAATTGGTTCAGCCGCAGACACCGACTTTGATTCTGGCGGGGGCAAAAGACCCTATCACTCCATTAAGTTGGGCTAAGGATGTTCATCAACGTTGGCCTGAAACACAGTTGCACATAAATGAAAATCTGGCGCATTCAGTGTTGGGTAGTGATGTGTGTGTGTTGGAGAGTTTGGGGCAATTTTTTGATCATCCTCATGCTGCCTTTACTGCCTGTGCACAATTAGCGCAAGCCAAGTCCGATTAATCGCTAATAAAAGCTGAAGGCAATAAAAAAGCCGCACTTTCATTAAAAGGTGCGGCTTTTTTATGAGTGCTCGTAAAAATTATTACGAGTTTTAATTCTGGCTCCGCCTGCTGGACTCGAACCAGCGACCCAATGATTAACAGTCATTTGCTCTACCGACTGAGCTAAGGCGGAATAGTTATCTCATGCGAGAAGGCGCGCATAATAGCGATGCACCTTGTTTAGGTCAACGCTTTTGCCTGTCTTCTACGAAAAAATGGAATAAGAAAAACAAAAAAGGCGCTTTCGCGCCCTTTTCGATTAACCCTTATGCAATTGCAAAATATTATTCGTATTTGCACAGGTAAGAGGTTTCAACATCAGCCGTTACTTTGAAGCGTTGGTTAGCTTCAACAATAAATGTTTCGCCTGCAGCAAAGGTTTCTGCCTTGTCGCTGCCTGGCAATACTACTGTAAGGCTGCCAGTTACTACGGTCATGTATTCTTTCTGGCTGGTACCGAACTCGTACTCGCCTTTCGCCATAACGCCAACAGTGGC
>JAGKWY010000198.1 GCA_021151625.1 Gammaproteobacteria bacterium
TGCTTTTACCGGCGAAGTTTCCGCATCAATGCTTGCAGATTTGGATTGCAAATTTGTAATAATTGGTCACAATGAGCGCCGCCGGATGCAGCATGAATCCGATCAGCAAGTTGCGCAAAAATTTGTTGCTGTGCAAAAAGCAGGTCTGATTCCGATTCTGTGTGTGGGTGAATCCTTACAGGATCGAGAGCAGGGAAAACATCTTGAAACTATTAGCAGGCAACTAAATGCAGTGTTTGCTCATACAGGTAAAGATGTATTCAGCAATGCAGTGCTAGCCTATGAGCCTGTGTGGGCTGTAGGTACTGGAAAAACAGCAACACCTGAACAAGCAGAAGAAGTGCATAAGTTTATGCGTGCACAGCTTGGTGAGTTAGCTGGTGAAGTAAGAATTTTGTATGGTGGCAGCGTTAAAGCGCACAATGCACAGCAACTTTTTGCATTGGCGGATATAGACGGTGCCCTGCTCGGTGGAGCATCTCTGGATGCCAACGAGTTTTTAGCAATATGTCAGGCTGCTGAATAAAAATTCAGTTGCTCAAGAAGCACAAAAACGCTCACAAGAGAGTTTTGCAATGGAAAAATTAGTATTAATCATTCATTCCCTCGCTGCACTGGTCATTATTGGCCTGATATTATTGCAGCAAGGTAAAGGTGCGGCAGCGGGTGCATCCTTCGGTGCTGGTGCATCACAGACTGTATTTGGTAGTGAAGGCAGCGGTAACTTTTTCACTCGTGCAACCTGGATTATTGCCTTTGTATTTTTCACTACCAGTTTTGGTCTGGCTGTAATTGCCAAAAATCACTCAAAAGTAGCAACTCAGGGTATTGTTGTTCCAGCTACACAACAAGCACCTGCGTCTGATATTCCAGCAACATCAACTGTGCCTGCATCAGATGTTCCTGCTGCTGCGCCATCTGATGTTCCTGCAGTGCAAGCGCCTGCTGATGCTGCTCAGGTTGAAGAGAAAAAAGAATAGTAGAAAATTGCCCCGGTGGTGGAATTGGTAGACACGCTATCTTGAGGTGGTAGTGGCGAATGCCGTGCCGGTTCGAGTCCGGCCCAGGGCACCAAAAGAAAGTATGAGCAATATCAATACAAGCAGCGCCAGGTAGAAAAGGACCCTTCGCAGGAGTTTCGTTTTGGGGAGGGAAGGATTAGTGCATTTATTTCCCTGGTGTTGGGGATCTTAAGTCTGTTGGCGGTGTTTGCTTACCTTTATCCCTCTTACTTAACCACCACAGAATTACGCCGTGTGTACGATGGTGAGCAGTTACAGTTACTGCTTAAGTACGCTATGTATTTTTCGTTGGGCTTTGGTGTATTGGCGTTGTTTCTCAATCGTGCGCGCTACAAAATTCCTGCGCTCTTGGGGATCGGGTTTACTCTAGTGGGTTTTGCATTAGGTGGTTACCAAATTCCAGTTGGCGCGGTGGAACCGCGCGATTTGTCCCTGGGAGTGGATTGGCTGATCCTTGCATTTTTGGCTTCGGTATTTGTGTTTATGGCATTGGAAAAATTAATTCCGATGCACAAAGATCAATTAATTATGCGCCCTGAGTGGGGGGTGGATTTATTCTATTTTTGCTTTAACCATTTGGCGATCTCTGCCATTTTAATTTTTGCTAACTACCACACCAGCCATTTCAATTGGGCGCTAAGCCCGGGTGTACAGGCGGCGGTGCAGTCTTTGCCGGTATTGGTGCAGGTGGGCTTGATTATTGTCTGCGCCGATTTTGTTCTCTATTGGGAACATCGTGCTTATCATGAGGTTCATGGCCTCTGGCCGATACATGCGGTGCATCATTCCATTGAGAATTTGGATTGGTTGGCGGGTTCGCGCGGGCACTTTATTCAAGTATTTTCCGAGCGCGCTACGGTAATGATCCCGTTGTACTTGTTGGGCGCAGATGAGCAAGCGTTGAATATTTATGTGGCCTTTGCTGCACTTCAGGCAATTCTGATTCACTGCAATTTGGCGATTCCCTTTGGTCCGTTAAAATATATTTTTGTCACGCCGCAATTTCATCATTGGCACCACAGTTCAGAAAAGCCGGCGATTGATACCAATTATTCGGCGCACACGATTCTATTTGATAAGTTATTTGGAACATATCATTTCCCCAAGGAGCATTGGCCTGCTGATTATGGTACTACCGTGCGTTTACCGCGCAGTGTAATGGGGCAATTGCTCTATCCGTTTGCTGTCAATTTTAAACGCTGGAAGAAAAAGATCAGTTCGTGACACTGACGTCTGTTATTGGATTCAATTAAGATTTACTAATTTGTATTAGCCAATAAAAAAAGCTGCAAATTGCAGCTTTTTTATTGCGTGAGAGTGGAGGTAAGTATTATCCGGCTAATCCCACATAAACCTCATGCACATCGTCATCGTTATCAATGGCGGCCAGGAAGGCTTCAACTTCTTCCAATGCCTCCCCTGACAAGCTCACAGGATTTTTTGGTTTATAGCCGAGCTTGGCCGATACTACGGTGAAGCCGTGTGCGGGCAGGGCCTTTTGTACCAGATCCAAATCGGTCAAGTCGGTGTAGAAAGTTGCACTGCCATTTTCTTCAGCTTCAAAATCCTGTGCACCTGCTTCAATTGCCGCATTTTCAACGTCAGCATCTTTATTGGCCGGGCTGGCTTCAATAATTCCTAAATGATCAAAGTCCCAGGATACAGAACCGGAGGTTCCCAGTTGGCCTTTGCGGAATAGGCCGCGAATATTGGAGATGGTGCGGTTTACGTTATCGGTAAGGCATTCAACAATTACAGGTACTTGATGTGGTGCATAGCCTTCGTAAACTACTTTTTCGTAGTTGATGTTGCCATCGAGCTGGCCTGAGCCTTTTTTAATTGCGCGCTCTAGCGTCTCGCGCGTCATAGAGGCCTTTTTTGCTGCTTCTACAGCAAGGCGCAGGCGCGGGTTCATGTCCGGGTCGGCACCGTTGCGTGCAGCAACCATAATTTCCTTGGTGAGTTTGGTAAATAATTTACCTTTTGCGTTTGATGCTTCTTCTTTATGTTTCGCTTTCCACTGTGCGCCCATGGTTATCGCCTCTGTGTTACACAAATATTGTGTGTTGTGGTTGTTGGTAGGGGCGCGATTTATCGCGCCCGGATTTTTCAAATATCTACAAATTAAACAGGGCGCAACAAATTACGCCCCTACAAAAAATTTAAATTAATTTTTGTGCAATGCAGCATTTAATTGCAGTGCACTTTTGTTGGTGACAACTTCAACACGACCAGTGATCGAATTGCGACGGAACACCAAGTCTGACACGCCAGCGAGTTCGCGTGCTTTGATGGTTTTAACTTCACTGCCCGCATCATCCAGCACAACAACTTTAGTTCCAGCGGTGATATAGAGACCAGATTCTACTTTGCAGCGGTCACCTAATGGAATACCAATGCCGGCGTTAGCGCCGATCAGGGATTCTTTGCCTACAGAAATTACGATATTGCCACCGCCCGAGAGTGTACCCATAGTTGAGCTGCCGCCGCCTAAATCTGAGCCAGCACCCACAAATACACCGGCAGAAATACGTCCTTCAATCATCGCCGGGCCTTCAGTGCCTGCATTAAAGTTCACAAAACCTTCATGCATGATGGTGGTACCTTCACCCAGGTAAGCGCCCAGGCGAACACGCGCCGTGTGTGCAACACGCACACCTTTAGGTACAACGTAGTTGGTCATTTTGGGGAATTTATCTACGCAGGAAACTTCCAGTTCTTCGTTGTTCAGGCGTGCCTGTAATTGACGCGCAGGTAATTCATTCACATCAATAGCGCCCTGACTGGTCCAGGCTACATTGGGCAGCACACCAAAAATGCCAGTGAGTACGGTACCGTGTGGTTTTACCAGGCGATGGGAGAGCAGGTGAAGTTTCAAATAGCCTTCAGGTACAGATGCTGGGTTGGTATCAGTGGCAAGCAAGGTTGCAACTAATGGACGTTTGCTGTTGGTCAGTGATTTTGCAATTTCAGCTTGCGCGGTATCGCCGGCGATGGTTAAGGCCTGCACAATTTCGCCAACCTGATTGTTGCTAATGGCAATCGCCTGGTTGCCGCCGGTGTAACCAACAATCGTTGCGATAGCGCGCGCACTGTTTTCGGTAGGATTGAGTACAGGGTGGGCATAAAAAACTTCCAGCCATTCACCT
>JAGKWY010000199.1 GCA_021151625.1 Gammaproteobacteria bacterium
CCCTGAATCCGTTGCAGATGGCACGGTAGCAACCTGGCACAAAAAACCTGGCGAAGCTGTCAAGCGCGATGAACTGATTGTTGATATTGAAACTGACAAGGTGGTGTTGGAAGTTGTTGCACCTGCTGATGGAAGTATCGCCGAAATTTTCAAAGGCGAAGGCGAAACTATCCTTAGCAACGAAGTAATTGCCCGTTTTGTTGAAGGTGCTGTGGCAGGCACTCCTGCTCCTGCTGCGTCAGCACCGGCTGCTGCTGTATCAGCAGCACCTCAAATTGCTGCTGTAAATCCAGCTGCACGTAAATTGGCCGAAGAAAACAACGTAAATACCGCTTCTGTTGCAGGTTCTGGCAAAGATGGACGTGTATTGAAAGAAGATGTTGCCAACCACATCAAATCAACTCCAGCCGCTACACCTGCTGCTGCCGCTCCTGCAGTAGCAATTGAAGCAGTTGGTGATCGTGTTGAAAAACGTGTACCTATGACTCGTTTGCGTAAGCGTATTGCTGAGCGCTTGCTTGAGGCATCTAACACTACTGCAATGCTCACTACTTTCAACGAAGTGAACATGAAGCCAGTGATGGATCTGCGTGCAAAATACAAAGATCAATTCGAGAAAACTCACAACGGTTCACGTTTGGGCTTTATGAGTTTCTTCGTAAAAGCAGCTGCTGAAGCACTGCGTCGTTTCCCTGCGGTTAACGCATCTATCGATAGCAACGATATCGTTTACCACGGTTATCAGGATATCGGTGTTGCAGTATCTACCGACAAAGGTCTGGTAGTTCCGGTATTGCGCAATGCTGAAAATATGAGTCTGGCAACTATCGAAAACACTATTCGTGATTTCGGTCTGCGTGCACGTGATGGCAAGTTGGGCATTGAAGAAATGTCTGGTGGTACCTTCACTATCACTAACGGTGGTGTGTTTGGTTCATTGCTGTCTACGCCAATCCTGAACCTGCCACAATCGGCAATTTTGGGCATGCACAAAATTCAAGAGCGTCCAATGGCAGTAAATGGCAAAGTAGAAATTCTGCCAATGATGTATCTGGCGTTGTCTTATGATCACCGTCTGTTGGATGGTAAAGAGGCTGTACAATTCCTCGTGACTATCAAAGACCTGCTCGAAGATCCTGCACGCATTCTTTTAGAAGTTTAATCTGCTTTTTTGAAACGCTCTTGGTAACCCAGGAGCGTTTTTTCATGTAAAGGGTTACTGCTCACAAGGTTGTAGCCGACAGTTAATAATTTAGGAACATTGTTATGTCTGAAAAATTTGATGTGGTCGTTATAGGTTCCGGCCCGGCGGGATATGTTGCCGCGATTCGCGCAGCGCAGCTCGGCCTGAAAACTGCGTGTATCGAAAAGTGGCGCAATGAAGAAGGCAAGGGTGTTAATGGCGGTACTTGCCTGAACGTGGGTTGTATTCCTTCCAAAGCTCTGCTCGACAGTTCTTACAAATACCACGAAGCAAAAGATGATTTCGCTGTGCACGGTATTACTACATCAGGTGTTGAAATCAATGTTCCTTCGATGATTGCGCGTAAAAACCAAATCATCAAAAACCTGACTGGCGGTATTGCTGGTTTGTTTAAAGCTAACGGCGTTACTAGCGTATTTGGTACTGGTAAATTGTTGGCGGGCAAAAAAGTTGAAGTGACTGATCACGAAGGCAAAGTCACTGTGCTTGAAGCAAACCATGTCATTCTGGCTTCAGGCTCCTACCCGATTAATATCCCTGTTGCTCCTGTTGATAACGATGTAATTGTTAACTCAACTGGTGCTCTGGAATTCCAATCTGTACCGGCGCGTTTGGGTGTAATTGGTGGCGGTGTAATTGGTTTGGAATTGGGTTCTGTATGGAATCGTTTGGGCTCTAAAGTGGTTGTGTTGGAAGCCATGGATTCTTTCCTTGGCATGATGGATCAACAAATCGCGAAAGAAGCGCAAAAAATCCTTGGCAAGCAAGGTTTGGATATCCGCACCAGTTCACGTGTAACTGGCTCAAAAGTAAATGGCAAAGAAGTGGTTGTTACTTATCAGGATAAAGATGGTAAAGAGCAACAAGAAACTTTCGACAAATTAATCGTGTGTGTAGGTCGTCGTCCTTACACTGAAAATCTGTTGGCTGCCGACTCAGGTGTGAATCTGGATGAACGCGGTTTCATCTTCGTAAATGAACAGTGTGAAACCAATGCGCCAGGTGTTTGGGCAATTGGTGACGTAGTGCGTGGCCCGATGCTTGCGCACAAAGGTTCTGAAGAAGGCGTAATGGTTGCTGAGCGCATCGCTGGCCAGAAATCACAAATCAATTACGATATTATCCCTAGCGTTATTTACACTCACCCGGAAGTTGCCGCTGTTGGTAAAACCGAAGAGCAAGTAAAAGCGTCTGGCGAGCCTTACAATGTTGGTACTTTCCCATTCGCGGCCAGTGGTCGTGCGATGGCAGCTAACGAAAGCCACGGTTTGGTAAAAATTATTGCGCACGCTGTAACTGATCGTATCCTCGGTGCCCATATTGTTGGCCCAAGTGCAGCGGATCTGGTGCAACAAGTGGCAATTGCAATGGAATTCGGTTCGAGTGCGGAAGATCTGGGGATGATGGTGTTCGGTCACCCAACCCTGTCTGAAGCAATCCACGAAGCAGCCCTGGCGGTGCATGGTCATGCCATCCACATTGCCAACAAGAAGAAGCGTTAAGAGAACCATAGAGTCCTCGTTTTCTAGGCGGGGGCAAGCTCATAAGGTTTGCCTCCATCGATAACCCAAGTTGGACTGTGTACTAAAACGCTAATCCAACCATCGTCAAATGGAACTACACCATGAATTTGCACGAGTATCAGGGTAAGCAACTGTTTGCCCAATATGGTTTGCCTGTTTCTAAAGGCATTGCTGCTGCAACTGTTGAAGAAGCTGTTGCTGCTGCTGATCAAATCGGCGGCGATATGTTCGTCGTTAAAGCTCAGGTTCACGCTGGTGGTCGCGGTAAAGCGGGCGGCGTAAAACTGGTTAAGAGCAAAGACGAAATCAAAGCCTTCGCTGAAAAGTGGTTGGGCAAGAATCTGGTGACCTACCAAACAGATGAAAAAGGTCAGCCTGTAAGTCGTATCCTGGTTGAAACCTGTACTGACATCGCCAAAGAATTGTATTTGGGTGCAGTAGTAGATCGCTCTTCACGTCGTATCGTGTTCATGGCATCTACCGAAGGTGGTGTGGAAATTGAAAAAGTTGCGCACGACACTCCAGAAAAAATTCTGAAAGTTGCTGT
>JAGKWY010000200.1 GCA_021151625.1 Gammaproteobacteria bacterium
AGATGTAGACCACAAAAATCATAACACTTCTGATAAATCTAGTAAAAACCTACAAGCTATTTCTAAATCAAAGAATAGAGCTATGAATCAATATGACCCTCGTAAAAAAAGGAAATAATGAGTACATTAGATGAAGTAATGATTGCAGCAATGACCAGTGTTGTTGGTTGGAGAGGTTCAGCCAATGACACAGCATTTGCATATTGGGCTGGAGGAGGGTCTGGTGGGGGCTTTGCTCAAGGAGACCCTAACTGGAAGCAAGAAGTAATCGGTGGAAAACTTATAACAAGTAAGCTGATAAATACCAAATGGGTTCAGATTAGTTCTTCTGACCAGAACGGGACAACTGTCGCTACATCTGTACAGACTGGTGTAGGATCATTCCATCTAGGAGACTACCACAGTATAGGTTCTGGTGGTCAGAATGTCCTGTTCATCAATCATGACTCTGATGTGGCATTCTATCCGGGGACTTGGCAAGGGGAGAGTATAGACGGTACAACCACCATAGACCCTGTTTCCCGTGCTCTTGAGAGTTCTAGAGTCATTGCTTATCCTAATGGAGTAGGGAGAACAGGTAATCCTGTACCATATCAAGTTAGCCTTACTCCCTCATCTAATTTAGCATTTTATAGTGTTAGGGTGAGACTTGAAGAGGACATGCCTAATGGTTTCTCGTGGATTGCTACCAGTGCCAGCGGTAAAGAGTTTATGCGTAAATATGATGCTACGCCCAAGACTGCCAACAACTACATCACTATTCAGTTTGAATATCCCATATACTTACGTGTAGGTGATGTAGCTAACATTAAGTTGATACATGGCATGGACGGGGACGTTATTAAATGCACAGCCGGTACAACAGTCCCTACAGAACCTTGGAGAGAAACTAGAAGCCGGAGGTTTATTGATGTACCTCTGGATAAGAACTCTCAATCCATAACAATACCTGCTGGATCGGATAATGCTACATACTTCCCTCTAGCTAGGCCAGAGAGCAGAAAATTACGTATATCTGGTAAAACTCCTTCAGTAGCTAGTAAGAGTATTTTTGTATATGCTGGAAATACTTTATATGGTGCATATACATTAATTAGTGAAGTGTTATCTGATACTGTGAATGAGAATTTCTCTATTGACGTAGAAGTTCCTCTGAGTTTTAAATACATATATTTTAAAAAAGGATTTACAGATACAGTCAATCCTATAACTATTGGTTTGGAGCCAGTATAATGACTATTACTGTCAATACGCAAACGCCTAATAAAGTTAGGAAAACTTATGTTCTTAACTCCTCACAAACAAATACTCCTTTTGTTATTGAAGATAGATCAAACTATCTGATAAGTATGCCAGTGAGTGCTGTAGCTAGTGGTTCTCTAGTCAACCAAGTACATAAATTTCTACCTTCTAGAGTTGCTTCATGTACTTCTGGTATGACTGGAGACGTTAATACAATATTTAGACAAGAGGCTACAACAAACTTAGGGGGAGTGGGCCGTCCTTGGACTGGGGCTGTTATTCCTACATCTCGTATATGCATAGATTTAGGAACAACCATTGATTTACGTGCTGTGCAGTATGTAGGTGCTATCTCTAGCGGATACCCTAATGCATCAGGTGGAGCTAAAGACGTTGTTATTCGTATAGGATCGGCTGCTATGTCTTCCACATATAATGATATGGCTAATGTCTCTAAATCCTTCACTACACAATGGGTGAACGGATGGAACACTACACTAAATACGCAAGGCCCGGAAGGTATGACTGGTGAAGTGGATATGTTTGCAGCCAATTCCAATACAATATTAAATGCTCGATTTATTGCTTTCGATATTGCAAACAGTTGGGATCAATACAATCTGTCTGTTCTACGTATCCGTTTCAGAGAAATGGCTGTACAAGTAGATGCTGGAACAACATTGACATTAGATACATCAGGCCCATCTGTGGAGCAGTTTTCTATTACAGATGCTAATGGTAATTTTAATGAAGGGTCTGCCATATCTGTTGTTGTGGGTGCAGATACGGTTCGTATGAGTAAGCCGGGGAGATATGATTTTATACGAGTAGGTAGTAAATTCCACGTATATTGTAATGGACGTAAGGTAGGGGAGGCAAACGTTTAATGGCAACAGTACAAGTTATTCCACCGGATAGAGTCAAGGTTACGGTGTTGTCCACCACAGGAAACTTTGTTCCTGACCCAAGGGCAGTAGAGACAAGGGTGCAACTGCAAGCTGCTGGTGGCCCCTCTAGTGGATGGTCAGGGTCAACTGTTGCATGCGGAAGTTCCGGGGGAGGTGGTGGCGGGTATATCGAGGCTATGTTTACATCCCCGATCACTCTGGCTTCCATTGCAGTGACATTAGGTGTGGCAACAACTCCCGGCACTATTGCGAATCCTGCCCACTCTCCGGACAGTAGCTTTGGTTCTTACCTCACTGCTGCTGGTGGGGTCAGGGGAAGCTTGTTTGCCACGTCTGGTACGGAGGCTATGATTGGGGCGCCTATGGGGCCTCAAAGCAACAGTGCTACATTTGGTGCCCTGTCTGGCACAGTGCTTCTAGATATCCCGGGAGGACAAGGAACAGGCATCATGATCCCGCGCGCAGGCGATTACGGGTTCATTAAAGGTGGGGACGGCGGCGACTCGTTCTGGGGTACTGGCGGACGGTCTGACGCAGCCATCTACAGTGGCTCAAGGGGCTTCATATCTGTGCAGCGCAACGGATCCGGCTACGGTTGGGGCGCTCAAGGCTGGGCGTGGGGCGGAACCGTAAACGCATACGGCGGGCACGTCGGCGGGCCTGCTCGCTGCATCATCACTGAATATTTCTAAGGAGAATATATGAATTGGAAAGAACTATTTAAGCTTCCTTCAACTAGAGCTAAAGAGGAAGCTGCTAAGAAACTTCTAGAAGAAGCTAAGAAATTAGCTGAAGAACAAATGAGTAAGTAGGAATGCAAAAACCCCCAAGGAGAAATCCAAGGGGGTTTTTTTATTATTTAAATATCTTTGGTAATTTCTTCTTCCTAAAGAAGAACAAAGCCGCTTCCATTATTAAACTACCCACTGCAAAACCAATAACAGCATGTAAAAAATGAATTAGAAATTCCATATTATCACCTTATAGGGCAAGCACCCGTTGCACATTCATCCTCCAATACTGCATCAATATTATTAGCTTTGTCTAATTCTATTGGTTGGAGTTTATGAACGTATTCTTCATATTCA
>JAGKWY010000201.1 GCA_021151625.1 Gammaproteobacteria bacterium
ATTATAATAGGCGCACGAAATAATAACCATAGTGAAAGACAGGTTTTGTCTCACAATAGGGCATTAAATCGTGCGATATAGGATCACAATGGATACAAACAAGGATTATTAGTACAAACTGTTTATAAAACCCTCAGTATATCGTTATTGTCACTTGAGAAATAATCTTATTTAAGTTCAGCAATAAATTCCAACGCAGGTTGCGGATACACACCTAACCAAACAATCAGTACCGCCATTAACACTACCAGGAACACACTTGAACGACTGATTACGCCTGCCTGCTCGCTGACATTTTGCTCGCGCGCGAACAGCGAAATCATCAAACGCAGGTAGTAATACAAACCCACCCCGCTACCGATAATCAAGGCAGCCAGTAACACCCAGCTACTGGTATTTACCGCCGTCATAAATACATAGAACTTACCGATAAAACCGGTTGTGAGCGGAATGCCCGCTAATGACAGCATCACAAAAACCATGGCACCACCCAGGTATGGGTTACGCCAGAAGAGACCACGGAAGTTCGCAATATTCTCGCTATCTCCCCCATCAGCCGCGCGCGACATGGCACTGATAGCACCGAATGCGCCAAGAGTCGTAATCACGTAAGCCAGCAGATAAACATTGACCGTTTGCACATCCACCGTCACACCAGCAGCCAGGGGGATAAACAAATAACCCATGTGTGCGATAGATGAATAAGCCAGCATGCGTTTTACATTGTCCTGAGTCAGCGCGAGCAAGTTACCCACCACGATAGACAACACCAGAATGACGATAAACACCGGCTGCAAGAAATGAGTCAGTTCGACCGGCGCCTGCACCAGCAAACGAATTAACACTGCCAATACAGCAACCTTGCTCACGGTAGCCAGTAAAGCCCCTACAGGCGCAGGTGCGCCCTGATATACGTCCGGAGTCCACAAATGGAATGGTGCCAGCGATAATTTAAAGCACATGGCAATAGCGATCATCGCCACACCAAAACCCGCGAGATACGAATCAGCAACCAATACTGACTTGCTTAAACCCACCAGTGACAAAGTACCCACTTGCGCATACACCAATGCCATACCAAACAACATAAATGCTGATGCAGCTGCGGAAAGGATTAAATATTTAACACCCGCTTCCAGTGCGCGATTGCGTTCATAGGTGTAAGCCACCATGCCGTACACAGGTACTGACAACAACTCCAGGCCGATAAAAAATGAAGCCATATGACTGCTGGCAAGCAATACCAGACCACCAATCACTGCAATCAATAACAACAGATACACTTCTTCGCGATTACCTGGATACACCAGTAAAAAATTGCGCAGGAAAAATGCACACACCAAACCAGCAAATAACATCAGCAATGTATAAAAGTAGGCGTTGTTATCAAACAGCAACAAACCGGTAACGGGTGTTGGAACTGAATCGGCAAACGCAGGCGTAAATTGCAGCGATAGCAAACTCAATAAAAAACCGGCAACTGTGATCCAAAAACTAATGGCATGATCTCGTTTAATCGCAATCGCCAACATCAACAGCACTGTGGTAAGGCTTAAAACAATAACCGGCAGCAGCGGTAAAAAAGTAGCAGCAGTAAAATTCATATCAACCTCAGGGAGTCACAACGGGAGACGCTGAGCCCCCAACAGGCAAAGGACCAGTCAATAATGGATTGGAAACATCTACAGGTGCGTAGGTGTGCTGGATAAATGTCATCGCTTCCACTGAAACATTTAACAAAGGTTGTGGATAGAAGCCGATCACCAACAACACCGCTGCCAGCGACACAACCAGCGTTAATTCACGCGCAGAAAGATCAACGCCTTTACCTTCTGTGGCAGATTTTCCAAACAAGGTGCGATGAATCAGAATCAATGAATAAACACCAGCCAATACCAGGCTTGCAGTAGCAACAATAGTCAGCACTGGAACCACTTTAAACGCGCCCACTAAAATCAGGAATTCACCCACAAAGTTTGCGGTGCCGGGAATACCTAACAAGGCCGCAGCGAAAAACATTAGCAGCGCAGGCAAATAACTGTAATTCGCCCAGAGGCCGCCCATCTTGCGCATATCGTAAGTGCCGAGACGCTCGTGCAATTGACCAGCCAGCACAAACAAACCACCAGCGCACAAACCATGCGCAAGCATTTGAATCGCCAGACCTTGCAGAGTTAATAAACTGCCAGAATAAATACCGATTAATACAAAGCCCATATGAGAAATACTGGTGTAGGCAATCAGACGTTTTATATCAGTTTGTACAAAGGCAAGGAAAGCGCCGTAGAAAATACCAAATATCCCCAACAACATTGCTGTATTGGCAAACTCTTGCGATGCATCAGGAAAAAACGGCAAGGTGAAACGCAGCATGCCGTAACCTGCAGTTTTTAACAGAATACCGGCGAGATCCACGCTACCGGCAGTAGGCGCTTCCGCGTGCGCATCCGGCAACCAGGAGTGCACGGGAACAATGGGAAGCTTTACTGCAAAACCGACAAAGAAACACAGCATTAAAATAAATTGCAACTCAGGTGAAATCAGTTTGTGTACGCCTAACAAAGTTTCATAATCAAAACTTAATTGCTGAGTCGCTTTGTAATTCACCAATACCAGCGCGAGAATTCCCACCAACATAATCAATCCACCCACCTGGGTGTAAATGAAAAACTTGGTCGCAGCCTGTACGCGCAATTGTTTGTCCTCGCTTGCACGCCCCCAGAGTGAAATCAGGAAATACACCGGGATCAGCATTAATTCCCAGAAGAAGAAAAACAGCATCATATCCAGCGCGAGGAATACGCCGAGCACACCGGCGAGGCTCCACAATAAATTCATGTGGAAAGCACCTACATTAGTGCTGATTTCTTTCCAGGAACAACCAACCGCGATAATACCCAACAAGCCAGTGAGTAAAATCATCACCAGCGATAAACCATCCAGCGCGAAATGAATGCTCACGCCGAGGATTGGAATCCAGGAATATTGTTCTTCTGCTTGCCAATTCAAACCGCTCGTTGTCGTTACACCGGAATAATCACCGGCTAGCCAAAAATTAACACCTATGGCTAATACGAGGGACATACAAATCAAGGCAATCCAACGTGGAATGCCGGCGCCTAATCGCTCGCCTTGCCAACACAAAAGTCCGCCAACAAACGGGATTAGGATGAGTGCCGAAAGAGTCATGGTCTGGCCTATCCTTATATTTTTGCAATGGCATCGTGGCGATTTAATTTCGAGACCAGCAGATACGGTTTCACAAACACCCAGTCATACAACCAGTCGAAACCACAACCATCACGGAATACCGGCGAGAGCAAACGACCAATTGCACTTTCTGCAATCACTTTTGCCGGGCGACGCTCGCCCCAGAAGAAAATAGCAGCCAGCGCCAAACCAATGATGCCGGTACCAATCGCGAGTAATTCCACATGGTGTTTTGCTTCCTCAGAGGCATCAGTAACGAACGCAGGCAACACACCTTCGAGCGGTTGATGAATCCAGGCACCAATAAAGGTGGAGAGCACTAACAACACACCCAACGGCAACCAGTAGGAAACACCTTCGATGTGATGTGCATGGGTTTTTTCTTCACCGTGGAAAACAATAAAGATCAAGCGGAAGGTATAAACAGAAGTAAAGAGCGCACCAACCAAACCAGCCCAGAATAAATTGGTGTGGCCACTGGCATAGACTTGCCACAAGATCGCATCCTTACTGTAGAAACCTACGGTGAGGAACGGGAAGGCAACCAGAGCACCACCACCAATCAGGAAACACGCGTAAACAAATGGAATCTTTTTCCAGAGCCCACCCATTTTGAAAATATTTTGCTCATGGTGACAGGCAATAATTACCGCACCCGCTGACAGGAACAACAAGGCTTTAAAGAAGGCGTGAGTCATTAAGTGAAAAATTGCCGCATCCCATGCGCTCACACCCAGAGCTAAAAACATATAACCAATCTGGCTCATGGTGGAGTAAGCCAGCACACGTTTGATATCGGTTTGCACCAATGCAGAGAAGCCAGCAATCAACAAAGTGATTGCACCCACTACACCGACCAGCAACAAAATATCCGGCGCCAATTCAAATACACCGTGCGTACGGGCAATTAAATAAACACCCGCAGTTACCATGGTGGCGGCGTGGATCAATGCTGAAACTGGTGTAGGGCCTGCCATCGCATCTGCCAACCAGGTTTGTAACGGCAATTGCGCTGATTTACCAACTGCACCGCCCAACAACATCAATGCGGCAGCAATCACCAATGGATCATTCTCTGCCCATTTTTGCGGAGCAAGCTCCAGAATTTCGCGGATGTTCAAAGTGCCAAGCTGTTGGAAAATAATAAAAATGCCAATCGCCATAAACACGTCACCCACACGGGTCACAGTAAATGCTTTGATCGCTGCTTCACCATTGGCACGATCAAAATAATAAAAGCCAATCAGCAAATAACTGCACAGACCCACGCCTTCCCAACCGAGGTACAAGAGCGCGAGGTTATCGCCCAACACCAGCAACACCATGCTGGCCACAAACAAATTCATGTAAGAGAAAAAGCGCTCGTAGCCAGTTTCGCCACGCATATACCAGGAGGCAAACAGATGGATAAAAAAGCCAACACCGGTAATTACGCCGAGCATGGTTAGC
>JAGKWY010000112.1 GCA_021151625.1 Gammaproteobacteria bacterium
GCATAGGCCTTCATAAAGGTCTCTTGCGCCAGATCGTCCGCGAGGTGGGTGTCGCCATTGCACAGTCGCCGCGCCCAGGTGCGCAACTGCGACTGATAACGCAGGACCAGCTGCGCAAAGGCATGCTGGTCCTTGCGGCTGACCACCCGCGCAATCAATTCCTGATCGGGAACTGACATGTGGTTTAGTCCTGCTGCCCAGCCTGTGGTTCAGTGCCGGCTTTGGGTTTGTTCAGGTACCAGATAAGGATGTGCGATAGACCCAGTGCAATCAAAATAAACCCGACCGCACCTATATCGAACCCCACCAACGCAGTGAGGAAAATCAGCAGGCCAATGCCCAAGAACAAACTGCGCACACCGCGACTTAAATCGCCATTCTCGCTCGCAGCTCTGGGCTCATCACCACGCAATAATTCCACTGGAATATCGCGCCCGGCAGCGAGCAGTTTGTCGATATTGGTATTGATATCCTGCTGGCGGCGCGCCTTGTTGCGGTAGTGGTGCAACATCAGGAAGCACACTAAAAAGATCGGGCCACCAAAAATAAACGTTATCGCCAGAATCGGGATTAAAATTGCCACGCTCAAGTCTCCTGCATCAAAATCTGCTTCACCAAAGGCCTCTTGCAAACCTTTATCCAATTCGCGCTGCCAATTCTCGTTGCCGCGCATATGATTTTCGTGATCGCGTATCGCCTGCTCCTGATCACGCATCTGCCGCTCCATATCGCGTATCTGCTGTTCGTGCTCCGGCTTCAACCAGCCCTGGTGCTCATCGGATGGAGGTGCAGCTGGCGGTGTATCTGTTGCCGGTGCCTGATCGGGTGCCAATGGCTCGAGCTTGGTCTGATCAACTGGAGCTAAATCACCAACAGTAACTGGATTGGTAATGGGAACTGGATCGGTAACAGGCACCGGGTCAGGTACCGGCATTTGCACCTCTATCGGCGCTGAGCTGCCAACTGGAACCGACGTTCCTTCCAGCTCTGCGGCCAGCGCAGGCAGGTGCATTGCGCTAGCCAGGGCAAGCACCCCCAGGCGGCGCGAGAAGTTATTCAATAGGGTCATGGGATAAGCCTCTTGGAAAAATCCGGGCGGATTGCTTAAAGATCCTGATTAACAGAATCCAGTCAAAATGCCCCAACTCATAAACTAAGACACAGTCTAGCGAGGGCCGGATTCAGGCGGTGGGAAAATTTTTAGCGCGAGACGATGAGTAAAAACAAAGAAATGAAGAGACAGAAGAATGGGCGCAGAGGAAAAGGCACGAAGCCGGTCAATTGACCAGCTTCTGCCAGAAATTTTTGATGGGATTGCCGGCCATTTTGCAATCCACAGTTTCAAGCGGACGAAAATCATCGCGTAGCGGTAGCCAGGCAGAACCCTCGCAAGTTTCTGCACTCAACTTGCCCGAAGCCATATCTATCCAATCAAAACTCACTCCTGCTGGCGGTTCTTGCTCCAGGCTGCGGGTAGGCAGTTGTTTCATGAAATCTGTCCAGACCTGCAAAGCACCACCAGCGCCACTCAACGGCGTTTGGCTGTTGTCATCGCGCCCCAGCCAGACCACGGCCAGATGCTCACCACTGAACCCGGCAAACCAGCTATCGCGCTGGTCATTGGTGGTTCCGGTTTTGCCGGCCAAATCAATTGATGCGGGAATCTGGTTATAGGCGCTGCGCCCCGAACCTTCACGCAGGGTTCTCTGCATCGCGTAGCGCAATTCAAAGGTGGCTTCAGTAGAGAAGCGTTGTTCCAATTCGAGCGGGTAGCGCTTGAGTGGTTTGCCATCCGCCGTCAATACATCGCGAATTGCGTGTAAGGGTGTATATACCCCTTCAGCGGCCAGCGTGTGATAAATGCCAGCCACTTCCAGCGGCGACATTTCTATCGCCCCCAGCAAAATTGCTGGCAACTCGGGCACATCGCCCGGATAACCGGCACGCTTGATAGTCTTGGCAACCGAACTCAACCCCAGAGTCATGCCCAGGCGTGCCGTGGATTGGTTGTAGGAATAGGCAAGCCCTTTGTAGAGCGGAATATCGCCGTGATCTTTTTTGTCGTAGTTTTGCGGCGCCCACCATTTGCCACCAGATTTGTAACTCACCGGTGCGTCGCTAATCACGGTACCGAGATTAAACTTCTGCGGGATCTCCAGCGCAGTTAAATACACAAAAGGTTTCGCCAACGAACCGATTTGGCGCTTGGCATCCAGTGCACGATTTAAACCCGCAAAACGCGGATTGGTGTCGCCCACCACCGCGAGAATCTCACCGCCACCCACGGAAGTCACCACCAACGCGCCCTGCACTTCTTTGGTTTTGTATTGTTTTTCCAACTGCTCGGTACGCAACTTGAGCGACTTTTCGGCCTGACGTTGCACCATCGGAGACAGCGTAGTGAAAATACGCAAGCCTTCGCTGCGCAAATCATCTTCGTCGTAATCCTGTTTCAACTGGCGTTTTACCAAATCCATAAACGCGGGATAAGTGGTCGAACTGGCCTCACTCGGCGCCACAATTCCCAAGGGTGATGCCTGGCCGAATTTTAATTGCTGATCGTCAATCAAACCTTCCTGATGCATCACCGCCAATACCACATTGCGTCGCTCTTTGGCGCGCTCGGGATGCTTCCAGGGGTTGTAATAGGAAGCGCCTTTAACCAAGCCAATTAATAAGGCGAGATCTTTCGGCTTCAACTCTTTTAATGGTTGACGGAAATAATGTTGCGCGGCCAATGCAAAACCGTGAATACCGCGCGGGCCACTTTGGCCGAGGAAAATTTCATTGATGTAAGTTTCCAGAATTTCCGATTTGCTGTAATGCACTTCCAGCAACACCGCCATAATGGCTTCGGGAATTTTGCGGCGCAGTAGGCTCTGCTCATTGGTGAGGTAAAAATTTTTCACCAGCTGCTGGGTAATCGTACTGCCGCCTTGCACCACATTGCCGTGAGTGACATTCACCCAGGCTGCGCGAATAATCGCCAGCGGCGATACACCGTGATGCTCCAGGAAATGCTTGTCTTCCACGGCGAGCAAGGTTTCACCGAGCAGTGGCGGTAAATCGGAAAGGCGCACCAGCAGGCGATCTTCTTTGTCCGCCGGATAAAATCCGCCAATTTCCTCCGGCTCCAAACGCACCAGAGGCAAGTCTGCCCCGGCAAGATCAATCAATCCCTGCACCGAACCATCGGCCACACGCAGCATAAATTTGCGCGGCGCTTCGGTTTTGTCCCAAAACGCAAAACCGCGACTGTGAATGTGATAGGTCACCTCGGAAGATAAGGAGCTGACTTTTTTTACTACCTGACCGGGCACATTAATATCGCCATCAAAGCGATAACCCAGCGCACGCAATTCCTGTTCAAACAGCGCTGGTGTGAGCGATAACCCCTGATACAACTCCAGGGGGCGCGCATAAACGCGCGCGGGCAGCGCCCATTTTTTACCTTCAAATTTTTCGCGCACTACGGAATCGAGATAGAGCGTCCACACGCCCAGCAGCGCAATGACCAGCAACAGCCCATAAAGAATCCAGATGCGCACCACCCCCCAGCCATGACGGCGGCTGGCGGGCGTGGAAGATTTTGCACGGCGGCTAGTGGTACGGCGTTTGGTCATGAGTACATCAATCCGGTAAAAAGCAAATCTCTTGTCTGCGGATGAACTCTATTCAAGACTGTCGGAGACAGGGACGTCGACGACAAGCCTCCATGGATGGATTCACGGAGTGTCTTGAATGGAGTTCATCCGCAGACAAACAGACTCACAGAATTTACTGTTAAAAATTAGCGCGCCAGTTTACTGGCCGCAATCAGCGATTGCGAGCAGCAATAAGTACTAATGCTTTCGCAACCACAATGAATTTTGCATAATGCCGCGCAAATCACATCCAGCCGTTTTTCATCTCTTTGTACCATTTACCGGCACCTCTCACAGGCAGACAACATGAGCAAGCAATATCACATCTACGGCATAGGCGCGGCCCTGGTCGATACCGAAATCACCCTTACCGATGCAGACCTCACCACCATGGCTGTTGCCAAGGGCGTAATGACTCTGGTGGATGAAGCGCGCCAGCAACAGCTGATCGATTACTTGCAAAACCACCTGGTTGCATCACATAAGGCCAGCGGTGGTTCAGCGGCTAACAGCATCATCGCAGCAAGCTACTTCGGCTCTAACAATTTCTATTCCTGCAAAGTAGCCAACGATGAAAATGGCCACTTCTATTTGGCAGATATGAAAGCCGCTGGTGTTACCACGCCATCGCACATCACTCCACCTGCAGGTATCACCGGCAAATGCCTGGTCATGATCACCCCGGACGCTGAACGCACCATGAATACCTTTTTGGGTATCAGCGAAACCCTGTCCGTGAATGAACTGGACACGCAAGCAATAGCAGACTCCCATTACGTTTACATTGAAGGTTACCTGGTGACCTCCCCCACTGGCCGCGCGGCGGCAATTGAACTGCGCAAGCAGGCCGAAGCCAACAACACCAAAACTGCACTAAGCTTATCTGACCCGGCCATGGTGCAATTTTTCCGCGATGGTTTAGTGGAAATGATTGGCAATGGTGTGGATTTAATTTTCTGCAACAAAGACGAAGCTATCGGTTTCACCCAAACCCAAACTATTGAACAAGCCAGTGAAGCACTGAAAAAATATTGCAAACAATTTGCCATTACCTGTGGTGGCGAAGGTGCACTGGTATTTGATGGCAAGGAGTCAATCAAGGTTGCCGGAACCCCCGTAACAGCGATAGATACCAACGGCGCAGGTGATATGTTTGCTGGTGCATTCCTGCACGCGATCAACCATGGCAAAGATTTTAAAACCGCTGCCGAATTTGCCAACAAGGCCGCCGCAAAAGTGGTTGCACAATTTGGTCCGCGCTTACAAGCAGCGCAGCATTCGGAATTAAAGCAAGGATATTTTAACTAACTCAACTTGTTGTTGATCGGGTGGGTAACACCACCCGTTATTGAAATTACAATAATTTTTAGGGATAGATATGATTTACCGCTACAGGTTAAAAATAATTGCTGGATTAGTATTAACAGGAATTGCAGCATACACTAGTGCTAAACAAGCACCGCAGATTATTGTTAGCCCGCTAGATAGTACGCGCATACAACTTGAATACAAACTACCCAAACACTGCGATACTCTCGCGCTGCTGCAACCTTACGGCGAACGCACCAGTGAGTTACGCCAACAATGGCAACCGCTGAATAAATGCAGCGCAATCACAGCGCAAGGAAATATCCTTAATAACCGCGAGTGCAGCTCCATCCGCTTTGCCATCCCGATCCAGGCCTCCACACTGGATAGAATTTACCCCGTTGCCTACCCGCTGGACGAACAAGGCGTACTGATTCATACCGCTACCATGGCAATCAACGACCAATGCGGCGAACCGCATTGGCAATTTAAATCACCCCAAGGGACAATTATTCTTGACGGAAAAAATCGCGGCAAACAAGTAGCGATTGCGCAATACAAAAAACCATCGATCAACTACACGGGCGTATTTTTAAGTTATTTACCACGCACCAAAATGCCCGGCATCATTAGCGCCCAGAAGACACCGGAGTGGATCAAAACCAGCATAACTACAGCGGCACAAGATATTTCGCACTATTACCAACAGCGCTACTCCCGCATAAACCAGCGATCTGCATATTTATTTGTCAGTAATACCAAAGCCAATCAATACCCCCAAATGCAAGCGGATGTTTCAAATCCGGCGATGATTCGTTTTGGTTTTATTAACTACCCCGAACAGGGCGACCCTAAAAATCAATTAACCATTATGCAAACCACTGCCCATGAGTTTGCACATAGGTTGCAACCAGAACAGATCAAAACCACACCCTTTATTAGTGAAGGTGGAGCCGAAGTTGTTCGCTGGTTCAGCAATTACCACATGGGTTGGATAAATAAAAATGAATTCAGCCGCGAGCTGAGTATGGACATTAGTGCCTGCCTTGAGTTCACCAAAAGGCAAGCCTGGAAATCAATCCCCCACCAACAGCAAAGCACAGGCTACGTACCCTATAAATGCGGGTTCGCTTTACACGCCATTGGTTTGGCTTCTCGCAAAGGAGCAGAAAGTGCTGAGGAAACCTTGCATCAGTACTATCAGCAAAAGAATCCATCCGACTTTGCCCAAGCAATTGAGTGTGGGCAAAAAGAAAATTGCGCTGCACAATGGCTGTCGCAAGTACTCAATAGCGATGAACCATTAATCAACCTAATAGATCGACAATTACATCAACTTGGGTTGATCAATAAAAAATACTTCGCGCTGCCAGACAACCCGGCCACACACCTCAGCGCCAATGCGTTAATGCAACTGGTGCAAGAAGATTGTGGCCCCGCTGGCTTCTGGACTAACAGTGATCACTTTTTGTTGGATACCGCTCACACCACCTGCAAAACACTGGTAAACAACGGAAAAGTGCGCAGTGTAAATGGTGTTTCCTATTTTACTGATCCTATAAAAGCAATCGCACAACAAAACCTTGGCTGCACCAGGCAGGGCTTTGTCATGCTGGAGTTTTTAGATCACCAATCAATCAAAGTTCCCTGCACGCAAGAATATGTTTTACAAGAGACTTATTTCGACTTGGATGCGGATAAATTATTAGCATTAATGGACAAGCAAAAAACTGCCAAGCCACTGTCCACCCATAAATAGCCAATCAAACCATAATAATTGATGTGCAATAACAGTTAGCCAAAACACTATTTGAAACGGAATTTTTTTAGTTTTATGACGAAACTGTTGTTGCGCAATCAATGCGCCCAACCAACCGCCAATCAGCGACCAAAAGTGTAAATTCGCCTCGGGGATACGCCACTCGTTGCGTTTTGCGCGACGCTTATCATTCCAGTAAAAATAGTAAGCCAACAAGTTGGTAAACAAGAACACCAATACCGGAACAGGTGTTTTAAAACTACTGAATGTATTTATAACACCCGCAATTGGCAACAAGACCAGCACAACAACGCCAGCCCATGGAATTGAATTTTTATTTGCTCTGCTCACACCGGTATTGATAGTCATAGCAGCTAATAGGAGAAAATGCGGAGAGGGAGAAAGAGAAAGGAGGGAAGCAATAAAGTGTTTCCCGTCCAGAAAGCAGAATTAATGATTATGCGTCGCTTTAGCGCTGGCGCTAACTTTTTGCATTAACCAATCGGTGTAAGCAATACCAATTGCGGAAGCGATAAAAGCCATATGGATAATGGTTTGCCACATAACCCCAGCCTCAGTAATTTTGGACCCAGGCTGGCCAATAGTGCCCGCCTCAATAAATGTTTTTAGCAGGTGGATTGAAGAGATACCGATAATTGCCATTGCCAGCTTTACTTTCAGCACAGTGGCATTAACGTGACTGAGCCACTCAGGCTGATCGGGGTGCCCTTCCAAACGCAAACGCGATACAAAGGTTTCATAACCGCCCACGATAACCATCACCAACAGGTTGGAAATCATCACCACATCGATCAAGCCCAGCACAATCAACATAATGGCTTGTTCATTCAGCTTATTAACATCAACGACTAAATGCGTCAGTTCTTTTACAAAAAGGAACACATACGCACATTGAGCAACAATCAACCCCAGATATAACGGCAATTGCAACCAACGCGAGCTGAAAATCAGTTTCGGGAAAAAGTTATGTGCATAACTAGCGGGTTTTTCGTTCATCACTACACCTGTGAGGTTAAATTAAAATAAATTGCGTTAATACTAATTAGCCCAGCAAGCAAAATACAAGTGGCTAGCTGGCAAGATTGGTTAAGAGAAGACCATTACGGAAAATCGATTAAGGTGCCCCACACACCGGACACTGGTGATCTTTCGGTAATTTCATTTCCCGCCATTGCATATGGCGTGCGTCTAACAACAACAAGCGCCCGGTCAAACTGGTGCCGAAGCCACAAATTAGTTTGATAGTTTCCAGTGCTTGCATGGAGCCGATAATTCCTACCAAAGGCGCAAGCACTCCATTGGCTGCGCAGGTTGCATCGTCGCTGTCCTCTTCATATAAGCAGCGATAGCAAGGGCTGATTTCCTGGCGCGCATCAAAAACGGCAATCTGCCCTTCCAAACGAATTGCTGCGCCCGATACCAGCGGCACTTTTGCGGCAACACAGGCAGCGTTAATGGCAAAACGGGTAGCGAAATTATCGGTGCAATCCACAACTACATCCGCTTGCTGTACCTGTTCGGCAAGGTTTTCCGCATCAAGGACTTTTTCAATGCAATCGATTGCTACTTGCGGATTTAATTCGCGCAGGCTTTGTGCCGCTGACACTGCTTTGTTTACGCCGATACGCGCACTAGTATGTGCAATTTGACGTTGCAAATTGGTTAAATCCACCGCATCAAAATCCGCCAATACCAAATGTCCTACACCAGCAGCGGCAAGGTACATGGCAACTGGCGAGCCCAAACCACCTAGACCAATAATCAGCACGCGTGCGGCCAATAATTTTTCCTGCCCATCGATGTCCACATCCGGCAGCATTATCTGGCGCGAGTAACGCAAAAGTTGTTCGTCGTTCACGCTGACTCCTGTAATTTTTTCCCCAACGAGACTCGCTCATTTGCACCAAGATCTCTACGAGTTTCTACTGCGATAAATCCGCGTGCGCGCAACAATTCCCGCACCGCTGCGCCTTGATCATAACCATGCTCCAACAATAACCATCCATCGCTCTGCAAATAATGCCAACTCTTACGGATAATTGACTCGATATCGGCCAAACCATGATTATCCGCAATCAGTGCGGAGCGCGGTTCAAAGCGCACATCACCCTGGTCTAGATGTGGATCTTGCGGATCTATGTAGGGTGGGTTGCTCACAATCACATCAAATTGCTGCGCTGTAATTTGCGCAAACCAATCGCTTTGCAAAACAGTCACATGATTGAAATTTAGCTGCGCACGATTTTGTTCGGCAAGTGCAACTGCATCGGCTGATTTGTCCACCCCTAACAATTTCCAATGCGGTTTTTCGCTGGCAAGTGCCAATACGATTGCACCTGTACCAGTACCCAAATCAAGGCAATGACGCATTTGATCAGGCTTATCCTGCGCAAATAGTTCCAGTGCTGTCTCCACCAGCAACTCGGTATCCGGTCGGGGAATCAGGGTGGAGTTATTGACAGCTAAAGGCAGCGACCAGAATTCGCGCTGACCAATAATATGCGCGATCGGCTCACCGTTTTTACGGCGTTGGAAAAAGTTGGTAAATGTTTGCTGCTGTACTTCGCTCAGGGTTTTATCCGGCCAGGTAAACAGCCAGGTACGATTTTTTTGCAGGATATGGCAGAGAATAATTTCAATATCCAGGCGCGCCGAATCGCTAATACGATCCAGCTCCGGTGCTAACTGCAAACATTGTGCAACGGTAATGTTGCTCATAGAAAATCACGTATGAGAGATTAATGCATCCGTGGGATGTGCAAAGGTACCATCGCCATAAGCGCGCAACACCTGCGCAATAACCACCTGATAACCATTCAGCCAATTGGCTTGGGCCGCTTTGGCTTGCAGATGCTTTGGGTGCTTCATTAGCTCCTGTAAACCATCCATAGTCTCCCAATAATAAACTGTGGAAATACGCCCGGTTTCAGTATTTTCCCAGGCTTCTTCACCAAGATAACCGATGGTATTTTTTGCAGCCTCGGCAATTTCTTTATCCAATGCATAAAACGCATCGTCGAATTGCTTTTTATCGAAGATAAAAGTTGCCGAGTACATGATTAGTCCGCAATCGCAGCAAGCTGATCGGCTTGATATTCATGCGCAAGCGGTTCAACCACCGGGTTTAAATCGCCTTGCATAATCGCATCCAGCGAATACAGCGTGAGGTTGATGCGGTGATCGGTCACACGCCCTTGCGGGTAATTGTAGGTGCGGATACGTTCGGATCTATCACCGGAACCCACCAGGTTGCGGCGTTCATCGGCCATGGATTTATGCGCGGCATCTTCCTGCATGGTTTTTAATTTGGTCGCCAGCAAACTCATCGCGCGCGCGCGGTTTTTGTGTTGCGAGCGCTCGTCCTGGCATTCCACTACCAAGCCGGTTGGCAAATGCACAATACGAATGGCGGAATCGGTTTTGTTAACGTGCTGACCACCGGCGCCAGAGGCGCGGAAGGTGTCGATACGCAAATCCGCCTTATTTATATTCACTTCTTCCAACTCGTCCGCTTCCGGCATTACTGCAACAGTACAAGCTGAGGTGTGGATGCGACCTTGCGATTCAGTTTCAGGCACGCGTTGCACGCGGTGTGCGCCCGATTCAAATTTTAATTTTGAATAAACACCCTGCCCGCTCACCAGCGTAATAATCTCTTTAAAACCGCCGTGCTCACCCTGGTTTTCGCTCAATACTTCCACGCGCCAACCCTGGGTTTCAGCAAAACGGGAATACATACGGAATAAATCGCCGGAGAAAATCGCCGCTTCATCACCACCGGTACCGGCGCGAATTTCCAGGTAACAGTTTTTCTCGTCGTTGGGGTCTTTCGGCAGTAATAATTTTTGCAATTCCAACTGCATAGGCTCAACGCGCGCTTCGCAGTCTTTTAATTCTTCCTCCGCCATTTCCTTCATATCGTCATCGCCATCCACCAGCAGGTGTTTGGCTTCTTCGATATCCGCCAGCAATTGCAAATAGGCTTTATAGCCTTGCACCACAGGTTCAAGCTCGGCGTACTCTTTGGAGAGATCGCGGAATTTGTTTTGATTGTTGATGACTTCGGATTCCGACAGCAGTGCGCTCACTTCTTCATAGCGCTCTTTCAGGCGATCCAGTTTTTCTAAAATCGATGCTTTCATTGTGGCTCACTTGCATCGCTGCTGTTGCCAGCAACGGAGTTAACAGATTCGGTGGAGGTAACGGTAACGGGTAGCGACAGGTCAAACAGCTCCTGTGCAACCTGCAAAACATGATGGCGGGAACCCGCACTCGCCTCTTTTAATACGGCGGTAGGCGAGTGAATTAATTTGTTGGTCAGGTTGCGCGCAAGCTGTTGTAAAACTTGCTCAGGGTTTGCACCGGTTTGCAAAGTACGCAGCGCTTTTTGCAATTCAGCATCGCGCATTTGCTCCGCCTTCTGGCGATAGGCTTTTACCGTTTCAACTGCATTCAATGCACGCTGGTGTCGCAAAAATTGCTCGACACCTTCATTGATAATTTCTTCAGCCTGATCTGCCGCCGCGACGCGGGATTTTTTGTTTTCATCAATAACCGCGTGCAAATCATCCACGGTATAAAGATAAACATCATCCAGCTCGCCCACTTGTTGTTCGATATCGCGCGGCACAGCGATGTCGAGCATAAACATAGGTTTATGTTTGCGCTTTTTCAACGCCGATTCCACCGCACCCTTGCCCAATAACGGCAACTGGCTGGCAGTGGAGGAAATAACTATATCCGCGCGATGCAATTGTTCGGGAATATCCGCCAGCAAAATTGCTTCACCGTTAAATTCCGCAGCCAGGCGCTGGGCACGATCCAGGGTGCGGTTGGCGACAATAATATGCTTGATGCCCTGCTCGGCCAGATGACGAGCCACCAGTTCAATGGTTTCACCCGCACCAATAAGCAGCGCTGTGTCCTGTTTGAGATTGGAAAATATTTGCTGCGCCAGACTCACCGCCGCATAAGCAACCGAGACCGGGTTCTCACCAATTGCCGTTTCAGTGCGCACACGTTTGGCAATATTAAATACCTGCTGGAAAGTGGCGTGTAATTCCGCACCCAGGGTGCCCGCTTCTTTCGCAGAGGCAAAAGCCGATTTCATTTGGCCCAGAATTTGCGGTTCACCCAGTACCAGTGAGTCCAGGCCGCCGGCAACTTTCATCATGTGGCGCACCGCATCCTGGTCCTGATAGCAGTAGTAACTTTTGGCGAGATCATCAGCTTCAATCGCCGTATGGCTGACCAGCCACTGCTGAATCGCACGTGCGTCACTTTCGCTGCTGGCGTAGATCTCGGTGCGATTGCAGGTGGAGAGTATCGCCACTTCCGCCAAACCCGCATGGGCACAGGCCTCTTGCATGGCGGAATGGAGGTTTTCCGGCGCAAACGCGACCCGCTCGCGCAGGGCAAGAGGGGCAGTGGTGTGATTAATGCCAAAGGCTAACAGGGTCATGAATGGTGCATATCGTTGTAGAGGCCGGTATTGTCCGGTCATGGGCGCGGTGTGACAAGAGGCAAGCTTATAT
>JAGKWY010000009.1 GCA_021151625.1 Gammaproteobacteria bacterium
CTTGCAGTCGATGCTAACCCAGCTGAAGTCA
The DNA here is from genome assembly GCA_021151625.1 of Gammaproteobacteria bacterium. Lineage (GTDB taxonomy): Bacteria > Pseudomonadota > Gammaproteobacteria > Pseudomonadales > Cellvibrionaceae > Cellvibrio. Next base: position 32 of record JAGKWY010000009.1, read on the forward strand.
TCCCTGTGTATCGACGAAAGTCGTATCTTCTCTACCGGTTGGAGTTACGGTGGCATGATGTCATTTGCAGTGGGCCGCGAGTTGCCAACCACCTTCCGTGCTATCGCGCCTGTATCAGGTGCCTTCTTGACGCCTCATGTGGATAGTGGCTCGGCGACGGCGGCCTGGATTGCGCACGGCACTAGCGACAACGTGGTAAGCCATAGCTCTGGTGCTCAAGCCCGCGATGCTTATCTCAGGGCTAACGGTTGCTCTAACACGACTGTGCCTGTGCAGCCATCTCCCTGTGTGGAGTACCAAAACTGCTCATCGGGTAAACCTGTTGTCTGGTGTTCGTTCAACGGTGGGCATACCCAGCCTTCATTCTATAGCTCTGGAGCATGGAACTTCTTTAATCGGTTCTAACTGCCTTGAGGCGAAGGCAACAGTGATAAAAAATAGCGCTCTTCGGAGCGCTTTTCTGAGTTTTTCGACTGTCGCGAGGCGTCTCGGTTTAGTGGCTGCGTAAGTACCAATTCCGGTTGCCTTTGATCCTACTCCCGAATTTAAAAATTTGTACGAAGCGGGACAACCTGAATCCTGGATACCCAAAGAAGCATGGAATTTTATAAATCAATTTTAATTAACCAATAAACGTTTCCCCTGGACTTGCCCGGCTCAGGCCGGGCCTTTTTATAAACTCTTAGATTAAAAAAGATAATTCGGCCATCAACCAACAAGGTACTATAAAAATGCGTTGCTTTACTTTTCATTCGGTCATTACTCTGATTTTTGTGTCACTCTGTTCTTCTGCATTTGCAAATCATGAAATTAAACATTTTCGCGATATTGTGTGGGCCAGCCCCAAGGATTTTAATTTAACGTTAGACATCGCTATCCCAGCGACCAAAACCAAAGACAAACCGGTGCTGGTCATTTTTCACGGCGGTGGCTGGCTGCTTAACAACAAATCTATCATGACTGATTTGGCGAACAGCATTGCTGAACGCACAGATATCATCACGGTAAACGTAAATTACCGTTTACTTTCCGATGTAAATAACACCACCACCGTAAATGAAATTGTTGAAGATGCTTTCGGTGCTGTTGTTTGGGTTAAACACAATATTAAACGTTATGGCGGTGATCCAGACAAAGTCGCCGTGACGGGCGATAGCGCCGGTGGGCATTTAGCTGCGATGGTTACTGTTGCCGGCCGCAACCTGGGTAGCGATGGTTTCGATACAAAACCATTTCATTTCAAGCCAACGTATCTACCCAAAGGTGTAACCGCCGAAGAAATTGCACGTAACGATGGATTGAAAATCCAGGCAGCCATATTGAGTTATGCTGGATACAGTCTGGTTGAAGTTGCGCAGCGCGATTTTGAAACTGAGCGCAATCAATTCTGGAAGTGGGCTAATGCCACACCACGCAGTATGTTTGGTGACGAAATAAACCTGAAAAACAATCCCGATTACTATGAAGCAGTGTCTCCTAACCAATATCTGGTGAATAAAAAAGATTATGCGTTACCACAACAGTTTGTATTGGTAGGAGAGCTGGACCAGCTTACGACACCGGAACGTGCAACCGCCTATGTGGAGCAACTGAAAAAACTGGGGCAGCCGGTACAATTTAAAGTTTACACGGGCAAAGGCCACGGCTTTCTGGATAGCGGGTGTAACGACTACAACAAAGGCTGTTTCAAAGACCTTTCCGAACCTACAGTTACCGACATGGTTAAATTCTTGAATGATGTCTTCAAATTATAAATTGATAATTCGTTAACGCTATTCCTGCGTCCCTCTATTCTGGCGCAGGTTCAATCACGAACATCAATGGAACATTAACCATGGTTATATTTACTAAAAAATTAAATCCTGGAAAAAAAATATTAAAATCCATTTTTATACTGTCTGCACTGGTATATTTTTCCCCAAGCCCTCATGCAGACACACCAAAGGTAACACCCAATTATCAAAATACTTCGCTTAATTTCGAAGAGCGCGCTCAGGATTTGGTAGCACGCATGACACTGGACGAAAAAATTCCGCAGCTAATTAACGATGCCCCCGCCATTCCGCGCCTGGGTGTACGTGAATTTAATTGGTGGAATGAGGGACTGCATGGCGTAGCGGCACTCGGTGAGGCCACTGTATTTCCCCAGGCAATAGGTATGGCCGCCGCTTGGGATGAACCTCTAATTCAAAACGTAGCAGACGTTATCAGCACCGAATTTCGCGCGAAACATTATGCTGAGCAACACAGGTTCGGCGGCTCGGATTGGTTTGGTGGATTAACCGTATGGTCACCCAACATTAATATTTTTCGCGATCCGCGTTGGGGCCGAGGCCAGGAAACTTATGGGGAAGATCCACACTTGACCTCGCGCCTTGGTGTTGCTTTTGTGAAGGGATTACAAGGAAACGATTCGCGCTATTTGAAAACTGTCGCAACCCCCAAACACTATGCAGTTCATAGCGGACCTGAAGCCAGCCGGCATCGCGACGATATCCATCCGAGCGCAAAAGACCTTGAAGAAACTTATTTGCCAGCGTTTCGTGCAACCATCACGGAAGGGAATGCCCAATCGATAATGTGTGCGTACAACGCCGTAAGCGGCGTACCTGCTTGTGCGAACGATGAGCTATTGCAGAACAAATTGCGCAAACAATGGGGCTTTAAAGGTTTTGTAGTATCCGATTGCGGTGCCGTATTTGATATTTATCACAGTGCAAATCACAACTATAGAAAATCTCCTGAAGAAGGTGTTAAAGCGGCATTTGAAGCCGGGATGGATTTAATTTGCGGCGATGCCACTGAGGCCAACAATATTCGCAATGCATTAAAAAAAGGATTAATTACGGAAGCACAGATTGATACATCCCTTGTGCGCCTGTTTACTGCACGTATGAGCCTGGGCCAGTTTGACCAGCGCACCCAAGTATTTCCCAAAATTACCGCGCGTGATAACGACACAGATGCGCATCGCAAGCTTGCACGTACCATGGCAGAAAACTCGCTAGTGCTATTAAAAAATGAAGGTAATTTTCTACCCTTAAAATCAATGATAAAGACCATCGCTGTTGTAGGGCCTAATGCCGATAGCGTTGACGCGTTGGTAGGAAATTATAATGGCACCCCATCACAACCGGTAACTGCCTTGAAAGGATTGCGGGCACGTTTCGGTGATAACAATATTCGCTACGAAAAAGGGACCGGCTTGCTCGCCCCAATACAGTTGCCAGTCCCCAATGAAACCCTGTGTATTGATGCCAAATGTCGCAAGCAAGGTTTAAAGGCCGAATATTTTTCCAGTAAAGACTTAGATAAAAAACCGGTATTAACACGCGTTGACACCAATGCCGTTGTACGTTGGGCCAATGAAGTTGCCAGCGGTGCCGTTCGCTGGAACGGATATTTGAAAGCACCAGAGACTGGCACTTACAGTTTGCGCTACATTGCTGATGGTGGATACCGCATTTGGATTGATGAGCAATTAATTATTGATGCCTGGAATGTAGATTGGCGTCCGGTAATTGCCAGTGGCAATGTGAATTTGCAAGCGGGTAAAATTTATCGTTTGAAAATTGAAGCCTTTCAGCGCGGTGAGCAAGGCAGCGAGCAATTAGTGTGGAGCTTGCCATCAAATGCAAGCGCAGTATCAGCTATCCATACCGCAAAGAATTCTGACGCAGTGATATTTGTAGGTGGATTGACTGCGCAAGTTGAAGGTGAGGAAATGCCGGTACCACTACCAGGATTTAGCGGCGGAGATCGTACCGATTTATCCTTACCTCTCGTGCAACGCGAATTGTTGAAGAATTTGTATGCAACCGGAAAACCGGTAATTGTGGTGTTGATGAATGGAAGCGCCCTTGCTGTTAATGAAGAAGAGACAAAAGCCACCGCAATTATTGAAGCCTGGTACCCCGGTGGCCAGGGCGGTGACGCGATTGCATCAATGCTGGCAGGCGATTTTAGTCCCGCCGGACGATTACCAGTGACCTTTTATAAATCACTTGATCAACTACCAGCATTCAGTGATTACTCCATGTCCAATCGTACTTATCGATATCACACCGAAGAAGTTTTGTATCCATTCGGATATGGGCTTTCCTATAGCAAGTTCAGTTATGACGATATAAAAATTTCGCCGCAACAATGGAGCGCCAAGGGATCTGTATCTGTATCAGTGAGCGTAACCAATTCAGGCACTATGGATGCCGACGAAGTCGTTCAGCTTTATGCATCACGCAGGGATATAGAAAACTCGCCAGTGCGAAGTCTGATCGGCTTTGAGCGAATTCATCTTGCGAAAGGTGAAACTAAAAAAATTACGTTCACGTTGGATGAGCGCAGCCTGAGCACTGTGGATGCGACGGGCAAACGTGCCCTTGTGCCCGGCACCCTGGCCCTGTGGGTAGGAGGCGGCCAACCCACTCAACGGGTTGGTTTGCAAGCTGCACCCGGCAGAGCAACCAGCTTGCTTATTAAAACGGGTAAACCGTTGTAAGACTATTGATTCCCGTGCCCTTATTTTTGAGCACGGGAATCGAGTCACATTATTAACTCTCTGCGCTACGCACTAACCCGTCGATCAAGACTTCGCCATTAAAAAGCTCATCGATTTATTAGTAAATAAAGCAAAGAATAGCAATAAACTATTTCTTTAATTTTTATATCCGGCTTTGTAAATTCGGCCTCTATTCCATGCTTTAGATTTCACTCAAATTCAAACGCATAAATAAACGATTATTAATAATTTTTCCCAGCATTTTTATTTTTTCCAATAAAGAATGTAATCGAAATCATTCTGATATTACTAACATACTAGTTCATCAATTTCGCATTTTTATTTTTTCTGTTTATTGAAACCCATATAAAAATATTGTATGTTTTATTTATAGTAATATTGACCAGAAGGTGAAATTTTTGTGTTTATATTGCGACAACAGAAACGCATCGAATTTGTTGTGTGCGTTTGATAATGCAGGTGATTTAAAAGCACCGCAAATATTATTCGGCACTTAATGCCGTGAATATAATTTATAAACCTGGAAATAAAATGCTAAACGCACCCCTGTATGATTTTATAAAAGTCAGAATTGCATCTATGGAATATGCACCTGGCAGCAATTTTTCTGAAATGGAGCTGGCTAAAGAACTGGGTACACCCAGGTCAAAAGTCAGGGAGGCGTTTAACTTACTAGCCCAAGATAATTTGGTGCAAATTATCCCCCAGCGCTGCACTACCATTTGCAAGCTGGAACTAGGAAACATTTTAGATTCTATTTTTATCGTCAGATCAATATTAATTGCCATAGTTAAAGACGTACATTCGCAGCATATTGAACAGGAACTAACACTATCGCAGTTAAGAGAAGACTTATTGTCCCTGGAAAGAGACGGCCCATCGTCGGGCATAGATTTCTTTAAAGTCGATAGTCATTTTTATCTCGTACTTTCGGGCTTAAATGGCTTTCCACGACTCAATAAAATTATCTTCAAAGAAAAATTAAATATCGACAGAACCCTTAGGCTATCAATAGGGCGGCGGAGCGACTACATATTCATAGCTGGCCTTTATGGGAAAGTTCTTGATGGTTTGTTAACAGGTGCGCAGGACAAATCAATAAAGGCTATTTGCGAACTCGCTAACACTCTTGAACAATACGCAAAACAGGCCGTTAAAGTTCATCCATCCTTATTCAAATAATTTAATTATTAAATGGTGGAAATTTTTGTACTACTAATAAGGTAGGAACAATGGCCCATTTCCCCAAAATCTATAACCCTTATCAAACCTGAAAGATCAGTTTTTTGCTTTGATTATAAAAATTATAAAGATTAAGTAATCGACACTTGCTGTGCAGTGTTAATTAAACCAGTTGTTCATACACCAAGCTGTTGGAGCAACTAAAGCCGTCACCGGTTTTTTCTGCGCAAGGCTTGCATTGTAGACAAACCAATATCGAAATTGCGGATCGATTTAACTACAACAACGACCCCTATCTGGAATTCGGTAATAAATCTGCCGCATAGGCAGAATCACTACTAATCGGTCTTTACTCCTCTACAGGCAGCATTGGTAATAAGGCTAAAACCTGGAGTCTAATAATGAAACTATTTATCAACAGCAAGAAAGTGCTCACCCATAAGAGCATTATTTCCACACTAGTCTGTGCAGCGGCATTGGGCGTATCCGCTACAAATGCACAAACCCTTACCAGTAATTCAACCGGTACCAATAACGGCTTTTATTATTCGTTCTGGAAAGATTCGGGTAATGCTTCGATGACGCTACACTCCGGTGGCCGCTATGCGTCCCAATGGAATAGCGGCACCAACAATTGGGTGGGCGGTAAAGGCTGGAACCCCGGCAACAGTTCAAAAACTGTTAGCTATTCAGGCTACTACGGTGTGAGCAACAGCCAGAACTCTTATCTCGCACTCTACGGCTGGACCAGAAGCCCGTTAATTGAATATTACGTGATTGAAAGTTACGGCTCATACAATCCTGCGAGTTGCTCTGGCGGTATTGACTACGGCAGTTTTCAAAGTGATGGAGCAACTTATAACGTGCGCCGTTGCCAGCGTGTTAATCAACCATCGATTGATGGCAACCAAACGTTTTACCAATACTTCAGTGTGAGAAATCCAAAGAAAGGATTTGGAAATATTTCCGGCACCATCACTTTTGCCAACCATGCAAATTTCTGGAGAAGCAAAGGCTTGAATTTGGGTAACCACAATTACATGGTACTCGCGACCGAAGGCTATCAAAGTAACGGTAGCTCGGATATCACCGTGAGCGAAGGGGGTAACAATAATGGTGGTGGCGGTAGCTCAAGCTCATCACCATCAAATGGTGGAAGCAAAACCATTGTCGTACGCGCACGTGGAACTGCCGGTGGTGAAAGCATCACCTTGAAAGTAAATAACCAAACGGTGCAAACCTGGACCTTATCCACAAGCATGAACAATTACACGGCGACCACCAATTTGTCAGGCGGCAGTCTGGTGGAGTACACCAACGATAGCGGTAATCGCGATGTACAAGTGGATTACATCAGTGTGAACGGTTCTGTTCGCCAGGCTGAAGACCAAACCTACAACACCGGCGTTTATCAAAATAACGCCTGCGGTGGTGGTAGCGGCAGAAGCGAATGGTTGAACTGCAATGGAGCTATAGGTTTCGGCAACCTCTAAGCACAGTTGAGCAATATTTATTTGCGCATGCAACAAAAGAGCAGACCGGATCGTCTGCTCTTTTTCATCAAGAGTACTTAGGCATGAAACTATCCCTGTTTAATATTCATGACGTCGCTCTTTTTATAACTTTCACCCTGTGTTTATTCCTTGTCTTGTTTCAATTTTCCTATCCCGACAAAAACAAGATTGCAAAATATTTCCTGCTATTTTTTTTGATCGATATCGCCGTTGGTATAGGTGCCATCCTGACGCTATGGCAACCTGCTATAAAAATACATCCGCTACTCGATAACTATATTTTTCCTTACATTTTATTTGGTTCACTGTTATTGAAAGGTCCCTTGCTTTATGGCTATGTTTCCGCCGTTACCACACCAGATTATCGACTGACTCGCTTCGATTTGATTCATTTGACACCTATTGTTGTTTATTTTTTAGTGCTTATCACAACCCATGACAATGCGAGCAGTGCTCAATTACATAGTGATAAATTAACTCGCACCCTGTCTATTTACGAATGGCATTCTGTGAAAATAATCCCGCTAATGTATGCGATGATGGCTGCATACAAACTACTTCAACATCATAGGTACCATGAAATTCAATATCCCGGTTTTTCGTCAGGGGCAGGATGGTTGGATATTTTGGTGTGGGGGGCACTGCTGAATTGGGCCTGGTCACTGCTAACCCATCTCCTTGGATTTTACCTGGGTGCATCCGTTGCAGATAGCTTTGGAATTTTAGACAACTACATAACCTCAGGACTTATCAGCACACTTCTTACCTATAGTTTAATCCATGCCAATAAGCAGCTATCCTCTCCTATTAACTCGAATGGATTACTTCGGGAAATAAATACTGATGAGCGAATTGTTGAAAAAATAATTTATTGCATGGAGGTAGAAAAGCTTTTCCTCAATCCGCGTTTGAATATTGAGCGCATGGCGGAGCATATCAACACCCCTTATCGCGAAGTATCAGCCCTGATTAACAAACACTTTCATGTGAACTTTAATGAATACGTTAATCTCTATCGCATCAATGAAGCTAAAAGGCTCTTGTCAGATGAAAAATTGTTCAACCTCTCTATCAATGAGATATATGCACAAGCAGGTTTTAACAGCAAATCAGCGTTTCACCGCTTCTTTAGCCGATTAGTTGGCGTCTCGCCGACAGAGTTTCGTAGATCCTCTGCCAACTCAATTAAGACCAATTACACTGCCGCAGTTTAATGATTGCCCGTTCATTCAACACAAGCCATCATTAAACTACGGAGACTATTTTAATCGTTAATTAATTTTGCAGGTCGGAGCAACAAAAGAACCATCATGATTACCCTGTAAGCCAAAGCTGACAGATTGACCTTGTCCAATGGTACCGTTCCAATTTACGTTACTCGCTGTCACCAAGTTACCGGAACCACTAATAGTCGCATTCCAGCCACCGGTGCGCTGCGGGTTTTCACTGAAGGTTAAGCTCACACTCCAGCCATTCACCGTTGCAGTTCCACTATTATTAATAACGACATCTAATTGGTATCCGCTACCCCAATTATTGGTTACCCGCACAGTACAATTTAATCCACCTGAACTCATTGAACTGGCAATAGAAGATGCCACAGAACTTCTGCTTGATGATGACGGAGTGATTGAGCTTTGATTTGAACTGGATGACCTCGAACTTGATGCAACCGAACTGGCACCACCTACGATCCCAAAAGGCGCTGGCTGTGCAGCACAGGTGTTGCGCGAAATGCAGCTTCTGTTATTTTCATAACCCCAACCATTACTGGTATTCGCGCACAAAGGATAAAGCGTACCGTACCAATTACATTGCCCGCCATTGGTATTTGCATTACTTGAAGCAATTGATGAACTGGCAATGCTACTTCTGCTGGTAGCAACGCTACTACTGATCACTGTGCTACTACTGGATCGACTACTCGATATCACACTACTGCTTGATCGACTACTGGTACCACCATCTACCGGAACCACTCCTGAAAAACCCTTTGCATTCTCGGTGGTCAGCGCCAAAATTAATGTTCCATTCTGGATAACAACATTAGCTGGATCGAAATCAACATAATTACCATCAAACGTCCAATCCGCTTTGCTCCAGCGATTAGTATCGAAACTATTAAAATCATCACGCCAGGAAAAAGTGAAACTTTTGGTGCTGGTATTGTATGCGTAATATTCCATGTAATTTACAAATTGGTAAACCGGCAGGATAGAAGGGCTAAATGCACCTACCCAGGACTCTGATGTCGATGCCCAAATATTGAAACGCATACTCTGGGGATTAACGAGACTGGTTACAAAATTACTGCCATTAATTCGCCTGACCTGTTGGCCATCGATAAACCAGGCAACGTAATCCGGGGTCCATTCCAATACATAAGTATGGTAATCATCAGCAAGGGATTGCGATGCAGTATGCAACCCTTCTGTGGTTTGGCGTGGAGCCCCCACAATAATGTTACTTTGCATTTGATAAGCATCGTTCTTCCCTAGCACTTCAATATCAATTTCTTCCCATACTGCACCCGATGCTTCGGAGCCGTTTTTGTAGGTGAAAAAAGTCGAGAGCAAGCCACTGCCTTCAGCCATTCGCATACGCATTACATAACGGCCATATTTTGTAGAGTCAGCGCTGTAAATTTCAGCGCCTTTATAAGGTTTTGCATTTGTATAAATCGAACCAAGTAGAGTGATAAAAAACGTGGTTAGCAAAAGAAAGACAGATCGATAATTAAACATCTTGTACTCCTTATGTTTATTGTGAATGTGATTGAGGGTATGTTTTCTGACCACGAAAACAGAAGGAATTTACAAAAAAGAAGCGTTTAAGGTTGTCCCACTTTTGCACAGCAACGGGAATTTTTAGTCACATTTTCGCGGAGATAATGGGACGTGCGAGTTGATGTGACAACCAATCACAACAAGCACCCACAGGCAAAAAATAATTTATTACTAAAAAACCAAAAACATACCTACTGTTTTAGGTATCAAAAATATTTTTCTCGCAAATTAATTTATTAGCCGCTGGCAGATAAATAGTAGACATGCGTCATAGAAACCAGTGTTGCATCTCGAATTTTTAGAACCAGTTTGCTAAATGACAGCGCATGCTTACCTCTGCAATATCCATATAAACCAACAATAATTAAAATTCTTTTTGGTCGGAATACACCTCCAACGTCAATTAACCATCTGGTTTTTATAACAACAAAATTTTACCTAACAACAGCAAACCGACCTCCGATGAAACACCTGCCCACAACAAGCAGGGCTCATCAACTCATCGCTACTTTTCACTATCGAAACGGAGGCTCTTCGGAGATCATCAATGAAATTATTCCTCGAAATTAATACGTCTTATTATTGCGGAGGTAACTCCCAATGAAACTTACTCTTGTAAAAAAACTCACTGGTCTTGCCGCTTTTTGGCTCGCAACTTTGTTATCGACTGCTGCACATTCGCAAACGCTTAGCAGCAACTCCACCGGCACCAATAACGGATTTTTTTATTCCTTCTGGAAGGATTCCGGCAGTGCCACCATGACCTTGTATGCTGGTGGACGCTATTCATCGCAGTGGAATAACAGCACTAACAACTGGGTGGGAGGTAAAGGCTGGAAGCCTGGCACCAGCTCAAGGGTTATTAACTACAGTGGAAATTACGGCGGCAGCAACAACCAAAATACTTATCTCGCGCTCTATGGTTGGACCAGGAGCCCGCTGATCGAATATTACGTCATTGAAAGTTACGGCTCGTACAACCCCGCAAGCTGTTCCGGTGGTACTGATTACGGCAGTTTCCAAAGTGATGGTGCTACCTACAACGTGCGCCGCTGCCAACGGGTTAACCAACCTTCCATTGATGGCAACCAAACGTTTTACCAATACTTCAGCGTGAGAAATCCAAAGAAAGGATTTGGAAACATTTCCGGCACCATCACTTTTGCTAATCATGCGAATTTTTGGGCGAGTAAAGGATTAAACCTTGGTAATCACGATTATCAGATATTGGCCACAGAGGGTTACCAAAGTAGCGGCAGCTCCGACCTCACCGTTAGCGAAGGCACTATCAACGGTGGCAGCAGTAGCGCCACAAATAATTCGTCAACGACCAGCAGCACTGTCGCCAGTAGTGGTTCTGGCAGCATTACGGTTCGCGCGCGCGGTGTTACTGGCTCGGAACATATTTATCTCAAAGTCGGCGGTGTCAATGTTGGCAGCTGGACCTTAACAACCAGCTATCAAAATTATGTGTACAGCGGGACCGCATCGGGCGATATTAATGTTGAATACGATAACGATTCAGGTGATCGCGATGTGCAGATCGATTACCTTCAAGTGAACGGCGAAACTCGCCAGGCCGAAGACATGACTTACAACACCGCGCTTTACGCCAATGGTTCTTGCGGCGGTGGTGGCAATAGTGAATTGATGCATTGTAATGGCGTAATTGGTTTTGGCTCTACCTCTGATTGTTTTAGCGGCAATTGCGGTGGTACTACTAGCAGTGTTCGATTCAGTAGCAGTATTGGATTTAGTAGCAGCATCAGAATTAGCAGTAGCACCAATGCCACAAGCAGTGTGCACAGCAGTATCACCACAACCAGCAGCAGTGTTACCACTAGCAGCGGCGGTCAATGCCAATGTAACTGGTACGGTACTTTTTACCCGAGTTGCGTGACCACACAAAATGGTTGGGGCTGGGAAAATAATAAAAGTTGTATCAGCAATGCCACCTGTAACACCCAGCCGACAAATCAGGGCGGGCTTGTTTGCAGTACAAATAGTTCACTGCGAAACTCATCGAGTGCAATTAGTTCTTCAAGCACTATGAGTTCAAATATAGCAACTTCATCCCGCACGTCATCCAGCATGATGAATTCTTCAAGTACTAGTAGCTCAAGCCGCGTTTCCAGCTCCAACAGTTCAAGGGCCGCAGAAACATTTGTGTATGCCATTAATGCCGGCAATTCATCAGCCGCAACATTGAATGGTGTCGTCTATCAACCAGATCGTTTTGCTTCTGGTGGCACTACGCAAACGGTAACTGATGGCATTGCCGGTACAACGGAAGATGCGCTTTACCAATCCGAACGTTACGGCACCTACAGTTATGAAATTCCCGTCAGCAACGCCACTTACAATGTAGTGCTGCATTTTGCGGAGCTGTATCACAATGCCGCCGGTGCACGTTCGTTTAACCTCAGCGTCGAAGGGCAAGCTGTGCTTTCCGATTTTGATTTGTACAGCCTGGCTGGCCACGATACAGTTTACGATCAACGCGTGAATAATATTGCTGTGACTGATGGCAAGCTAACCATTAGCCTCATATCAAAAATTGATAACGGTACGCTGAGTGGTTTCGCCATTTATTCCAGCAATGGAGGAACCTTTACCGGTTCAACCGAACCGGAATGTAGCACGACAGATCGTCAGACACCGACAGCAATCGACTACAACCGGGCCGTCACTCGACAAGAACAAAAGAATCCTCCCTCAGGTTCATTTGGTTACGCCATTGAACATGCAACACAAACCTTGCCCAATCACACGATTTATCGCCCGGATTTAAGTCGCGCAAATAATATTCCGATTGTGGTCTGGGGCAATGGTGCCTGCTCGAATGTGGGTACAGAGCAAGCGGATTTCCTGTTGCAACTTGCATCCAACGGATATCTGGTTATCGCCAACGGCGGACCTTTCGGCTCTGGATCTAACGATCAACACGAAACCGAATTGGTTAAAGCCATTGATTGGGCGGTGAAAGAAAACAGCCGCAAATGCAGCCAGTACTACGGCAAACTTAACGTGGAAAAAATTGCGACTATGGGCTGGTCCTGTGGAGGTGGCATGGCACACTTCGCAGCGGTAGATCCGCGTGTGGATACCGCCGTTGCATTAAACAGCGGCCTTGGTATTTACGGGGACCGATTCAATTATTACCCACGCTTCCATTCACCCATCGCCATCTTCAACGGCGATTCGCGCGATGTTGCTTACAATCCCGGCCTACAGGAATACAGCGAGGTCAACAACGTCCCCGTGTACCACGCCAACTACCCGCAAGGTCATGGAGATGCCTATTACCAGGATAACGGTGGCGAATTCGGAATCGTTTCAGTTGGTTGGTTAAACTGGATGCTTAAAGATGATTTAACCAGCTCAGGCAAAGGTATGTTTATCGGAAATAATTGCCGGTTATGCCGTTCGCCCTGGGTAATGAAGAATAAAGGGTTTTGATTTATAGGGTTGCATGATAAAAATCCCCACAAATTGACAGTGGGGATTTTTAATTAGCCGAGGAAAAATCATATTACCCAACAAAATCAACAGGTTGCAGATGCCATTAAATGGGTGAAATATTTTTCTAGTGTGTCACTTTATGGGTCAATCGCTCAAAAAACACACTCAAAAAACCTGTAAAAGCACACTGCCAGAGAGTGAAACTGCCAATTTATGATTCAAACTCAATGTCAATTTATGGGTGAACCGACAAAAATAGCGGGGCTTTTTGTTTTGTGCTATTCCGCACTTTGTAGGTTGGGCAGCAATGCCCAACAGAAAGTATCCATCACTACAATAAAATTAAAATCAAATCTCGATTTCTAACTTAGATATTTTGCATTCCAACATATAATCCAAACGAATCACCCTAATTGAAGATCTCTAAAATTTCTTAAAAACTCCAAGAAATTCTTAGCAGCCCGGCCTTACATCCATATTATTCTGATATGGAATCTAAAACTTCGACAGCATGATGAGATAGCAAAACAAACAAGCGGCTTATGGAGATTTCAGATGAGTATTCTTTAACCCCTTTGGCTTTACCTACAACCCAAGCCAATGCATATACCAGATCATGCCCTCTAATGTAAAACTTAGGGTTTCCACTTAACGCAAGAAGCCATTTCTCTTGACTTACTTTAAAATTTTTCAATTCACTGGTTTTTGAGTTAGCGTTTAAAATTTTATTTATATACCCATCTTTATCAAAAACAATACAATCGTTATCAAATTTAAAAGACTTTTTATACTCCACCCAAGAAATTCCCAGATTTAAATCTCTATCGGCAAGGCGAATAGAGAAAATAACTTTAAGTGTATGCATTAAAGAATCATAAAATTCAGTCCATCTCCCTATTTTGCATTTAGCTGCAACAATCAAAATCTCCCTGATAAAATCCTCATTGAGAAAATATAGCTCAATAGAGGTATATTTTGTCCAGACCAGCCGAGGCAATTGCACCATACAGCAAAGCCATTCATCCAAATCCTTGTCAACAAGACAAGAAAATTGACAACTGGCTGAAATAGAAGCTAGCTCATTTGCAAGAGCAATTACTCGCTGCTTATTCCCCTCCGTCAAACTATACCCTTGAAGCGTTAACACCGGGATATCAACCGTATCTATTTCATAGATCGCTCTTGTAGATCCACCCTTTTTAGAAATAACCATATCTATTATTTCTTTATCAAACTCGCCCTCGACATATAGATCATTTAGCGTGGGCTCCAACTCATATCTCATTATTAAATCAGCAATGGTACGTCGGGGATACTGAGTCATGATCTGTTCACCAGCTTAACCACCCTGTTGCGGTGCTGAGAAAGCAACTCCATAGAATGCGAGGCAAAAATAAACTGAATATTTGAATCGCATGTAATATCAAGAAGAGACTGAATAAGCTGTCTCTGCCATTTTATATTTAATGAAATTTCAGGCTCGTCGATCATGAATATGCTTGCATCATCTCGAGCAACCAACACATAGCAAAATAGTAGTAGTAATTGTTGTTCTCCACTTGAAAGCAGTGATGAATCTAAAGATTCTCCCAGCCTATTCTTAAAGGAAAACCCTTGGCTAAGCTTGAAATATATGGATTTATCGCTTAATAAACCATTAACAGTTTTTATGAATTTGTCGACTATTTTATATATAGGGTCAATAGCGGTTAATCTACTATTAATACTGGCAACATACGGATCAAGCAAGTCAGCAGCCAATGCTTTTTTAGCTTTTGATCTTGTGCCAAGCGCCTTTCTAAATTCTACTGTGGATAAAGGAGTAGCCAATTCATAGCAGGCTAATTCTTCTGTTTTTTCCTCAATTCCCATTAAATTTCTATTGAGCTCGGAAAAATCAGAATCATCCAATGAATTTGTCTGCGCTCCGGAAGCTGCACTTAAACGCCTTAACACATTTGCATATACTGTGTGTACATTTTCCGATCCTCTATTAGCACTCTGTACAGCCTTTCGCCCAATCCAACGACTTGCCGCAGCTAATGCTTGGGAGAGAGCAATATCTCTTGATCTAGCAACTAAATCTTTTATTTTGCGAGCATCCTCCATATGAACAAGTCTTCGTAATTCAACTTCGTCACTGGGATCAGCTACATAATCACTATCCAACCTTCTATCAGCATC
Source organism: Gammaproteobacteria bacterium (assembly GCA_021151625.1). Classification (GTDB taxonomy): domain Bacteria; phylum Pseudomonadota; class Gammaproteobacteria; order Pseudomonadales; family Cellvibrionaceae; genus Cellvibrio. The sequence continues at coordinate 15,679 of JAGKWY010000009.1, forward strand.
CAAAATATATACCGCAGGAACAATTGACTTCAACACCTCCATATAGGCCTCTTGTCCCTTTCTTGTAGGGACTTCATTAGTTTTTATTTTATGTTTTTTTATAACTCTTTTATTAATCTCATCAAATTCCAAATAAAAATTTTCATCCTGAACTCTAAAGCTTTTGTCTGCTGGACAATAATCCCATACTGCAACACTCAACCCATCACTATTAATTATAGAAAGAGACAAAGTTTTTCTTGTCATTTTCTTAGAAAATTCCGCGCAAAGTTTGTATCCAGAAGAAAGGTCCACCTCAAGAACCTCAAATTTCGCCTTGTATAATGCTGTTCTATGCCCCCTATCGTTCGCCGCTGACAACAAATGGAAAGCTAATTGAAGCAAAGTGCTTTTTCCAACACCATTATCACCATACAAAATAGTCGCTTCTGATAAATAACCATCCTCAGGTAACGAGTACGAATAATAACCAAATAAATTTTTAACTTTAATTTTTGATATTAATCGGTTTGCCATACTTCCTTCCTTTTTCAATTATTTTTCATTATTACAAACGATCAAATTCAGTGCTTACTAGGTCTGCATGCACCTAAAAGATTATATTACTGTTATGAGTTTAATCTCTATATACCTTATCTTAACTCTAAAATAGCAAATACTTAGCCAATTAAAGCTAGCTCTATTTTAATATGGACTATCGCCTCAACAAGCGCCAATTTGAATTACACCCCATTACCCCCTCACATTGACAACCCCACCCTCATCCCCTAACCTGCCCGCGCTGCGGTAAAACCCGCAGTCGGGCCTCTCAATCCCGCAACAATCCAAAACCGGCGCAAAGTACTTCTTTGCGTCCTGCTACAGCTTTGCCTGTTGTTATGGCGGCTGGGCGGGGCTGCCTTCGGGCGGACCGGTGTTGGTTTTGGGCCGGTGTTGAGAACCCTGTTCAGTCCGCCCCCATAAATCTCAACTTGTGGTGGCGGTTACCCACCAAAACTTTGAGATTTTATTATGGACAATACAATTCCCCCTCCCCCGTTCCCCACCACCTGTGTTATTAAACTCGATCAATTCCAATACACGTTTTACAAAAAATCCCGCCTTGAAATTCAATCGCCCGAGGGCAAAGTGCTTAGCGTTATTGGCAAGCCACTGCCGGGTAAAACGGATGATGATGCGTTGTTTCAGTTGTGGAGCCAGGCGTGTTTGTTGGAAGTATTGTTTGATGAAATTAATGAACGCGTGAAATTACCGCAACGCGCGATTAATAGTATTGCGCATGTGATTGGCAGGATTGATGGGCACTTGAAGAAACAGACGGCGATGTAGAAAATAGGTCGAGGCGCACCCTGTGCTTCGGCCTATTTTTGATCAAGAATGTGCACGGAGCGTGAAAAGGAATAATTTTCTCCCGGGACGGAAAACTTCCCGCTAGCCTCTAGCATTTTTTATTGCGATTTTCTAATAATCCAACTGGTAGCGGTAGAAAACGTCTCTGGCATATTATTGTGCCCCAAGCCTGAAAAAAGCACATAGTCATAGGTATGCCCCAGTTTCCTGATTGCATTTAGTCTTTGGATTGAAAGGTCAACAGGAACGCTTCCATCATCTGCACCAAATATCCAAAGCCCGGGAATTTTCAGTTTTACCAAACTATCACCGGGGTCCGAGTCCTTACCGAGAAATTCGGGCCAAACATATTTTTCCTTTCGTGCACTCAATGCTTCATGGTAGCCAGGAACTTTTTTGTCATCTTTGTCAGTAGTGTATTTACTGTAAATATCTTCTTCGCTGACTTTACAAACCGGACCACTCCATAACACCATAAACTTTGCGATAGGGCTTTTTTCAGCCGCTATGGGAACTATCCACCCCGCCTGACTGATTCCCGCCAATCCCACTGGAGCATCTTTTAACGCCGGGTGCTGCGATAGAACCATTAAAGCCGCAACTGCGTAATCGGCCAAAAGCACTATATTTTTTTCACTAACACTTTGCTCGCTTTCGTACTTACCGCCCGATTCCCCTGCCCCACGTTTGTCATACACTAACGCGGCTATACCCTGCGCGGCGAATTGCTCCGCCCAATAAATATTTCTTGCCTGCTTCCCGGAACCATGAACAAACACCACCGCAGCATGTATTTCCTTCTCTTTCGGAAAAACAATTGTTCCTGACAACTTGGTGTTGTGACTAAAAAATTGAACCTCCTCTTTTTTATAATCCACACCATAAGCCCGAATCATATAAAAAAGCAGAAATACCGCGACCAGGATACTTTTCATAAAACTCCTCCTATATGGATCTGACATAGTGATTGGACACAAAAAGAAGGGTTTTGGATTCGCTATGTAACAGTGATTAGCCAGCTGGGTCGCGCAAGCAATTTTTATGAGCGCAAGCGTGTTTGCTGGAAGTATTGTTTGATGAAATTAACGAGCGAAAAAAAACACCAATGTTTGCGCTATCTCTATCTAAATCTGGTTCATCTTTACGAAAAGCGTAAGTTTGGTCGTACCCATGGGTACGACATGTATATTGACGATGCGCCGGATTTAGGAAGAGAAGGTGTTCAGCTCTCTCTAATAATTACCGGAGCACATGATAGAAAATAATAAACCTCAAAGGAATTTATGTATGAAATTGAAATCACTATTAATTGCACTATGCTCTTCGCTCGCCTTGGGTAGTTCAGTAGCTGCTAACGCAGCAATCGGTTGGACTGAATGGATCGACAAAGATCAACCCGGGGGAACAAGCGATGCAGAAACTTTGCCAGCAATACTACAAAGTGGAAGCTACCCTTCAGTTTGTAGTAGCCCATCTAAAATTGAGGCTCGTTACCAAGTCGGTGCAAATTGGCAAACCATTACACCAGAAACAGCGAACTCAGCCCCAAACGTTTTTCGATTTTTTAATTCTGCAGATGGATTACAGTGTTACAACGCGGACCAAGGCGGTAGAACCACACCTTACTGTGTTAATTATCAAGTTCGATTCTACTGCGAGACCGATGCAGAGGATTTATCGAACAAATATCCCGGCCTCAGGCAATCCGACCAACAGAACGCTGCCTATAATCAGGTAACCCCCGGGTTTAAAGCGGAAAAGCCAGTCAAATTGGCAAGGGTCGCCAGAACGGCCTCCTCTACATCCGTATCCGCACCACCTCCACCTATTATTGTTTTGGACACTCTGCTTCGTTTAGGCCAAGGATATGACTCATTAGGAAACATTTATAAAAACCAATGCTTGAATCAAAACCATCCCGACTTTCATATCATTTCAACGCCGTCCAGCACAGGCATTAGTACTTCCGTTACCCATACGGCTTCAGCGGCGGAACTGTATCTCTCCATGGATGTGCGGGAAGCTGCGAGCCCCAAAGGGACTTTTCCTATTGACGGTGTGGATATAACCCTGGGGTTCAATCACAACCATGACCGCATCCAAACGCGATACCTCGATGAATCGCGGATGACTTTCGTCGCTCGATATAGAAATATCCAAAGACATTATTCTCTTGTCACTCAACCTCGCCCGTTAAAAGATTCAGTAACCGCAAGCCTGCTACGTGGAACCCAAGACATAAATTTTCAAAAGGATTTTCACAAGGAATGCGGTGATCGCTTTTTGCGGGAGGCCGAATTGGGAGCGTCTCTCTACATCGTTTTCAGCCTTGACAAGAAAAAACTTCGATCAAGCGACCTCAATAGCGCAAGAGCGACCGGCGAAGGCGCAATCAGCAAAATCTTTAAAGTAAATGCTAGCGCGAGCGATATTAATGAAGCGACCAGTGTTTTCACAAAATATCAAATGCGGATCGAAGCATACCAAGCAGGAGGACCAACTGGCTTGGACCTAACCGGAATCCAGACGAATCCTGCTAGCATTCCAACCATCATGAAACGCTTTGAGGATGCAATGGCCCAGCCTAATCCAAACCTGGTAGCCTTTAACGAAAAGTTTGACAAATATACAAAACCGTCACCCTACGAATCCCTACCAGACAACGCCGTTTTTGCGGACACATCACTCTTGCAATTAAATGCGGCTCGCTGGTCCGCGCTTACGGGTGATTTCATGGCAGCCTGTAATCAGGCAGAGGAGTTGGGTCAAAATAATGGTCGCGATCTGGTAACAGGTTCGTGCGCAAATAAGGCCTCAGTTATTGCACTATTGAAAGCGGGGCTACAGGATTGTATCTACACAGATCGCTGGGAAAAATGTGTGCATCCAAACGTAGGTGGTTTCGACGGTTCAAGATACATTGTCGATTACCTATCCCAAACTACACCGTACTACGCACGTGGCAGCTCAACCAGTGAAACGGTCGAGAAGCGCTTTACCAAGTATTGGACGTGTGATTACGCAAATATCACCCAATGTTTACCTGTAAACTGCATAGAAGACAAGGGGCCGAGCGTCAACGGAAAAGGCTACGACGTAAATCTATACGCATGGAATAGCGCCAACGGTGGATCGCAAAACTTCAATCAGGAGTACTACGATCAGGCAGGGCAGCGTTGCGTCAAAGCGGATGCAAGACTTTGTGCTAATAATAAATCTGGAGCGAGAATTTCATTCAGCATGACAACTTATCATCTCTGCCACTCAACTCGCGCATTTACAGTTTATTAATGCCTCATACGAAGGTCGAGAGGAAGACTTTGGATTATTATACGCAGTATATAAGATCGCATTTTAAAAGCTGAAACTCGTACCTTCGCCATATAAATGGTGCCAAATCTGGATTTGGCACCATTTTTTTCTAACAATTTAAACTCTGACCTTCCTCCAATTTGCTAGCGGTAAACCTTACCCGCAAAAAAGATGTTGATGAAATTCTATGGTCATCACCATACGATAGTTACTGACCTGTAATCTGTAACCGGATTGGAGGTGGAACCATCCGGTCCTACATGGAATGAAAATAAAGGCTCGGTCGTAGTTTCTTGGCGAACACCATTTGCATCAAATATTACTAACTGTAAACCTATTGGTATTCTCTTCCATCCAACGCTTTTCTTTAACGGACCACTCGCCTCCAGACCAGTTTCGTACATCACCGCCCAGCTATATGATTGCCGTTCAATTTTGGTTTTAAGAATTTTTCCCGGCTCAAGTACTGCAGGTAGCCCTTCCGGGTCAGACTCTCCCCAACAACTCCCGATAGGATATTGTGCAGTTGTCGTAACTACACATGCACTGTCTATTAAAATAGCTTTATTGCCCGTATTAAAAAAGGCGAACTCAAATGAGAAGCTCTTCGGCCCGATAGATGGCGCGACCGCAGTAACCGCGATTTCAGAAATAGAGCGAAGACTTTGCCAATAAAATGCCACTACAGAGATAATCAAGGCAGCAATCGACAAACAAAAGGTAAGCTTTTCGCTTAATGTTAACTTGAGTCTACCCATAATACTCACATGAAAAATAATATTTTAAAGCAGAATGCGGCCATTAAATGCCCTAAAGGAAATTATCAGCTTTGCTGCCAAAATGTCAGCCAAATAAGTTAATTTTTTAAAACTTCTATTGCTTTCCCTGTATATCTTGATATTTAGAATAGATAATCATAATTGTCCCAACAAAGTAAAAAAACAATGAAAGTGTCGAAAACATTGATGCATGATGCGAGCTCTTTTTAGCTATAGATTCGGCAGTTATGACTAGTTCAGATGACAACTTCAGTGCATCATTGGCAAAATTAAGATAACCACTGTTGAATAGGCCTTCATAGCGGCTTACCATGTCTTTTGCTAAAGCCTCCATTTCTACGACCTGATCTTCTCGCACTCTATCAACGTTTATTCCTGCACCGACGATTCCCCCCAACCTATCACGATGCTCTTTATTTAATTCAGAAATTTTTTTAAACCATTCATGAAAATCCGATTCCAATGCCTGAATCTTATCGGAAACTTGCTCACCTCTGTCAAATCCTTTGCTATTTCTCGCAAGAGAATCAATAAATAAAAGAAGATATTGAACCTCAAGGTTCGGTGCATCAAGCTTACCTAATTGTTCTGTAGCCCAATATAGGCGCCGCTGAATTTCAGTCTTAAATGTATCGTTATCTTTATTTCCACGCTGAACAAGTAAAGACAATGAACGTCCTGCATTTGTTTGCCAATTATAAATTCTACGAAAGTTTTCAAACTGATGTTCCTGTGACGCGATTGCATCTGCTTTGTTTGCATCGGACGCAGCTTGTTCGGTCAGATAGCTATTAGTAATCCATGAAAAAAACACAAGAAGTGCGCCTAATAAACCTGCATAAGGCGAAATCTTTTTAGAGATTAATATCGAACCCATCACCCCACTCCCGCACTGTTAAAAATGATTGAAAAACAAAAAAGCTCATCCTTTTCATATATCCTTTTATAACACACCATCGAATTACCTGCCATTACAGACAACCGCAACCTTCGCCCGAGGGCAAAGTGCTTAGCGTTATTGGCAAGCCACTACCGGATAAAACGGATGATGATGCGCTGTTTCAGTTGTGGAATCAGGCGTGTTTGCTGGAAGAATTATTTAATGAAATTAATGAGCGAGTGAAATTACCGCAGCGCGCGATTAATAGTATTGCCCATGTAATTGGCAGGATTGATGGGTATTTGAAGAAACAAACCGCCAAACAGCACAAAGGCGGCAATTGCTGTCTTTGTTAGCCACCATTGCATGGAACGGATTGTGTAATTACGCACACTCGTAAGAAACCACTTCCGTTAATTTTCCATCTTCATCACAGGTGTATATTGAAAAAACATCAAAGTAATCTTCTGGATTATGTATGCCGTCTTGAATTAGCTCTTCATAGTTCTCAAGCCCCTGATATGAATACTCAGCCACTATTTTTGATGGCAAAGAATTAACCAGCCTTGGCTCGGATTTCCCCACCATGGAACAATGGCCTCCATTTTCCCCGTCCCACCCATGAACTTCCGGATTAAATATTTCCTCTTTTACCTCACAAATTGCACATTCCAATAAAATGGGGGCCAGATTTATGCCTCCATCAAGTGATGCATAAACATTCAATAATTTATTACCACAAGCACAAGATAAACACTTACTCAAAAACTCAGTACCGGAAACCCAATTACTTTTTATATCCGTAGCATTTTCGATATTGAAACTTTTAAAGCATCTTGGCTTTTTTGATAAGAAGTCCATTGGCACATCTCCAACCGTAGAATTTAGACCTGAGGAATTTAAGGTGTCATTGCCCAAACCAACATGACGATAGGCCTTATCTGAATCGGCACCTTGTTGTTTAAAATAGCTTATCCCTTGAAATATACATATTGTACCAAAGACGATTTGCAGAAGATAAATAACCTGAAATTTTTCCGCCTCTTGAATACTTAAAAGAACCACCACAAAAAAAAACACCCAAAGCAATTGCAAAAACGCCAAATACTTTTTTCATAATTTAAATTCTAATAATAGTATCAAACAGAAATCACTCAACCAAAGTTTAGCTCTTATAACATACCTTTTAACTTATCGCCATTACCCCAAACTGTTAGCCGCGAAAACCTTACAGACAAATAGCTGAAGATACAATTTACCAGCTATGGAGCCAGGCGTGTTTATTGGAAGTATTGTTTGATGAAATTAATGAGCGTGTGAAATTACCGCAGCGCGCGATTAATAGTATTGCGCATGCGATTGAAAGCATTGATAGGCATTTGAAGAAGCAGTTATTGAAGTAAAAAAGTAAAGGCGGAAATTTGCCGCCTTTATTTTTTGGTTAAATGATTGCTTAGTCGATAACGATGGAAGTTGTGCATTCGAAGTTCCGCATCAACATCACAGAAACACAATGACAATCTCTCTCGCCCTTAAAACCCTGAAACCTGCATCAACATGCGGCCACCGCTGATGAATAGGAAAATCGCAAATACGCGTTTGAGTTTTATCGAATCCAGTTTGGAGCCGATCCATGCACCGACGGGTGCGAGTAGTACGGTGAGCGGCACAATGCAGAGAAAGCCCGGTAAATTGACCATACCGATCATGCCCTCAGGTGCGTCTGCAGGTGTGTGTGCGAACAACATTGCGAGTGAGCCGGGCAATGCGATGAGGATGCCAAATACCGAGGCGGTGCCCACGGCACGATGCGGGGAATGATTGCAAGCGGTGAGCAGTGGCACGCCGATAGTGCCGCCACCAACGCCCATAATTACCGAGAAGAAACCGATAAACCCAGCCATTACACCCTGGCCTTTTATACCGGGTAATTGCTGGGCAACAGGCGCTGCTTTTGCGCGAAACAACATATTGAAGGCGACCAACACAGCGACTACACCGAAGACCGCACTCGCGGCGGTGCCTTTGGCGTTGAGCGCAAAGGTGCTACCCAGGGCAACACCGATCAACATAAATGGCCACCAGCGTTTTACCAATAGCCAATCCACATTGCCGCGTTTGTGATGCGCGCGAATGGAAGAAATACTGGTAGGCACAATCGTTAATAGCGAGGTCGCGGTAGCAACCAACATCGCAGTTGCAGGACTAATACCTGCCGCCTGCAATACAAAATACAGCACGGGCACTATAACAATGCCGCCGCCAACACCGAGCAGGCCAGCAAGGATTCCCGCGCAAGCACCGGTGACAAGCATGGCAATAATTGTGGGCAACCACTGACTCAAAAACTCACTCATTACTACACTTCACTTACAAGACTGTCCGCATCAATGTGTGAACGATTATTAACGGCTTGCCCTAGCTGATGATAAGCGCGATTAAAATAAGCCAACCCTTGTTGCTGCTGGTTTTGTTTAATCGCAACAACGCGACAAATAAAAATATCGTGGGTGCCAACGGTTTGCGCTTGTTCAAGCTCGCAATCAAAGGTTACCAATGCATCAGCTAACACTGGCGCACCGGTTTTTAATTCCGTCCAACTGCCGTGTTTAAAACGCTCTACGGCATCCAGCCTGGACGCAAACACACCGGAAATTTCCTGATGCGGTGCACCTAACACATTCACAGCCAAAATTTTGTTTTCGACAAATTTTGCGTGCAAGTATGATGATTTGTTCATACAGACCAATAATGTCGGCGGCGTATCAGTAACACTGCATACGGCGGAGGCTGTGAATCCATAACGGCCGCAGGCTCCGGTTGTGGTCACAACACTAACCGCACTGGTTAACAACGACATTGCATTTCTAAAGTCTGTTGTTTCAATCATCACTTTATTCCTGAATTACACTCTAGCGACTATAAGGAACCGCTGAAAAATTATCGCTAACATTTTTCAATGGCCCCTTAAGATTCGGCTTATTTACCCAAAAGTTCTCTTTATTTGCCCAAAAGCTCTCGGCGAACAATTTCTGCGCCCGCCGTTAAGGCTTGCAGTTTGCCTCTTGCGATATGGCGAGGTAAAGGTGTCATGCCGCAGTTGGTGCAGGGGCAGAGATTTTCTGCATCCACAAACTGCAATGCTTTACGCAGGGTATTAGCAACTTCTTCCGGTGTTTCGATGGTATTACTCGCCACATCGATAGCACCTACCATCACTTTTTTGCCGCGGATCAGTTCAAGCAGCTCCATAGGCACATGGGAGTTGTGACACTCCAGCGAGATCATATCGATATTGGATTGTTGCAATTTCGGGAAGATCTGCTCGTACTGTCTCCACTCTGAACCCAAGGTTTTTTTCCACTCGGTATTGGCTTTGATGCCATAGCCGTAGCAAATATGCACTGCGGTTTCGCACTTAAGCCCTTCGATGGCTTTTTCCAAAGTAGCAATGCCCCAGTCATTTACTTCATCAAAAAACACGTTAAAGGCAGGCTCATCAAACTGGATAATATCCACACCGGCCGCTTCTAATTCTTTCGCTTCCTGGTTGAGAATTTTAGCGAATTCCCATGCGAGTTTTTCGCGGCTTTTATAGTGCTTATCAGAAAGCGTATCAATCATGGTCATAGGCCCTGGCAGAGCCCATTTAATGGGTCGATCAGTTTGCTTGCGTAAAAATTTTGCATCCTCAACAAACACTGGCTTTTTACGGCTCACCGCTCCGACGACGGTAGGTACGCTGGCATCGTAGCGATCACGAATCCGAACGGTTTCGCGGTTTTCAAAATCAACACCTTCAAGGTGTTCGATAAACGTGGTAACAAAGTGCTGGCGCGATTGCTCGCCATCACCCACGATATCAAGACCGGCATGCTCTTGTTCTTGCAATGACAAACGCAATGCGTCTTGTTTGCCATCGATTAATTCGTCACCTTCCAGTTTCCAGGGTGACCAGAGTGTTTCAGGTTGTGCCAGCCAGGAGGGTTTTGGCAAACTGCCAGCTGTTGAAGTCGGTAATAATTTTTTCATAAAAATAATTTGTCTAAATGATTTATATAAGCGGGTTAATTTAAGCCGCGAAACTTTTTATGGCTTACACTGCGAAGCTCTTTATGGCTTACGCCGCGGAGCTCTTTATGGCTTACGCCGCGTGGCTATTTATGGCTTTCGCCGCGTAGCTATTTATGGCTTAGGCTGCGTAGCTATTTATGGCTTTCGCCGCGTAGCGGGCAGACCATTGCTCAAGCGCCGCCAAGTGTGGCTTGATGAAATTTTCCTCGGCAAATTTTCCCTGCTGAACCGCCAGGCGGCTACGCTCTTCGCGATCATAAACAATGCGCGTTAACGAGTGATCCTGATTGTTCAAATGCGGCTGATAGCAAGTACCTGCTGCTGCATTAGCATTGTAAATCTCCGGGCGGTAAATCCTTTGGAAAGTTTCCATGGTGCTGATGGTGCTAATCAGTTCAAGATTGGTGTAATCACTGAGCAAATCGCCAAAGAAATAAAACGTTAAAGGCGCAACACTGTTTGGCGGCATGAAGTAACGCACCTGCAAGCCCATTTTTTTGAAATATTGCTCAGTCAACGAGGATTCATTTGGCAGGTATTCAACCCCCAGCACCGGGTGCTGATTTTCAGTGCGATGATAGGTCTTGTTGTCCGAAACACTCAGGCAGATAACCGGTAGCTTTTTGAAATTCTCTTTGTAGGTATTCGAGTTCACGAAACACTGAAAGAGCCTGCCGTGCAGATCGCCAAAGTTATCTGGAACGCTAAAGCCGGACTTCCCCTTGTTGTGTTCTAACAGGCGTACACTGAAGTCATAATCGCGCACATAAGACGAAAAGTTATTTCCAACAATACCTTCAATGCGCTTGTTAGTTTTGCGATCAACAATATGGGTTTTCAGTATTTCAACTGAAGGAAAGGTATGGCCATGGCCTTCAATATTGATATCAACGGAAATGATATCCAGCTCAACTGAATAGCGATCGCCTTTGGGGTTATCCCAATGCGCCAGGGCATTAAAGCGGTTGTCGATCATCTTTAGGGTGTTGCGCAGGTTCTCCTGGCGACGCTCGCCCCTTGCCAGGTTGGCAAAGTTGGTGGTGATACGCGTATTGTCTGAGGGATGATAATTCTCATCAAAGCGAATGCTTTTAAGCGTAAAAGTAAGTTCGTTGCTCATTATGTCTGGCACCCTGTATGTAGGCGATAAAACCTAAGTTTCGTTAGGGTGATATTTATACTTGAATCAAATCATGAATAAAAATGACATTTTTTCACTAATTTATGACAATATGTCATGAAACTATAGCCTGGCGTTGCCAGATGGGCAGTTCTTTAGGCGGATAGCGCCAAACATTGGGGCACAAAAGAGCCCGATAGAATGACCATGACTGGGCTAGCCACGAAGGCCTGATCGCCCTGGATTTCAGCCCGGGCGTATTAAATGAAGTTCAATTATTAGTTTTACAGATAGGTTTTTGACGATGATCGATCGCAGCCATTTACGCATTCTGCGCGAAATAGACAGCCAAGGGTCGCTAACCGCAGCCGCCAAAGCCTTGCACCTAACGCAATCGGCACTCAGCCATAAAATCATTCGCCTGGAAGAACAAATCGGTACGCCGCTTTGGCATAAAGAAGGGCGCAACCTAAAGCTTACCCAGGCGGGAAGTTATTTATTACGTGAAGCCAAACGCGTGCTGCCGCAATTGGAGCGGATTGATGAAGTGCTCGATCAGTACGCAAAAGGTGAGAAGGGTGTGTTAAACATCGGCATGGAATGCCATCCCTGTTACCAATGGTTGTTGCGTGTAGTAAATCCATTTTTACAGCAATGGTCAGATGTGGACGTTGACGTTACGCAAAAATTCCAATTTGGCGGTTTGGCGGCGCTATTTAATTACGAGATCGATTTATTGGTAACGCCAGACCCGGTATTGAAAGAAGGCGTTGTATTCGAGCCGGTTTTTCCCTACGAACAAGTATTGGTAGTCAACGAGCAACATCCATTCGCGAATCAGGATTGGATAGCGCCGGAACAGATAATCGATCAAACACTTTATACCTATCCTGTTTCGATTGAACGCTTGGATATCTATCAACAATTTTTACTGCCAGCCAATTGCTTGCCGAAAAAACAAAAAGCACTTGAAGCAACAGAAATGATGTTGCAAATGGTGGCGACTAACCGGGGTGTGGCCACCCTACCACTATGGTTGGTTAATGAGTACCAAAAAACGTTTCCCATTAAGGCGGTGCGCTTGGGAAAGAAAGGTATTCACAAGCATATCCATGTTGGCCTGCGCTCATCTGATATTGACGATATTCATTTGAAAGCGTTCATTGAAGTGGTGAAAGGTTTTGTCCATAAATCTTAATGGTACAAATGAGATTTTCAGAATCAGCGCCGACTAATTAATATTTCATGATGCAAGAGCAAACTGATGAGCAATAGCGCTACCCAGCCAGATAATCACTTTGAATTAAGCGCAAAAGACCAACGCAATAATATTTGGCGATTAACGCTCGCGCAGGCATTGGCGGGTGCTAACGCGGTGGTTGTTTATGCAACCGGCGCCATTATCGGCAGCATGCTTGCCCCATCGGCGGTGCTGGCCACCTTACCTATTTCAATTTTTGTGGTAGGTATGGCGGTATGCATTTTACCTGCGGGTGTTATTTCTGAGCGTTACGGTCGCCGCGCTACATTTCTTGTCGGGACCATTGCCGGCGTATTGGTTGGATTGTTATCCATGTGCGCCATGATTGCCGAATCGTTTTGGTTATTTTGTTTTGCAATGTTATTTGGTGGCGCCTACGCGGCAGTTGTTTTATCGTTTCGCTTTGCCGCAACCGATGGTGTTCCCGCCAAGCGCAAACCGCAAGCCCTTTCTTTGGTGATGGGCGGCGGTGTTGCCGCAGGTGTAGTCGGCCCGCAATTAGTGACTCATACCATGGAGTTATGGCCAACCCATTTGTACGCCGCCACGTTTTTAGTACAAGCGCTAGTCGCGGCGCTTGCAGCAATTATTTTAATGGGCGTTCGCTTACCCAAACCCACAACAGTAAAACTATCCGGCGGTCGTCCACTGGCTACCATCATTAAACAACCCGCATTTATTGCCGCCGCCACTTGTGGGGCAGTTTCCTACATGCTGATGAATTTTTTAATGACTGCTGCACCACTGGCCATGCACATGCACGGCCATTCGCATGCCGACGCAAACCTGGGCTTGCAATGGCACGTTATTGCGATGTACGCACCGAGTTTTTTTACCGGCAGTATTATCAGCCGCTTCGGCGCAGCAAAAATTTCCCTGCTCGGTTTGCTGTTAACCGGCATATCCACCATTATCGGGCTGGGCGGCATTGACGTCGCGCATTTTTGGTGGATGTTGATACTGTTAGGCATTGGCTGGAACTTCGGTTTTCTCGGCGCATCGGCATGGGTGCTGGAATGTCATACGCCAGAAGAAAAAAATCGCGTGCAATCGCTGAATGATTTTATTGTGTTCGGCCTAATGGCCATAGGCTCATTTTCGTCAGGCGCGATTCTGGGCGTGTACGGCTGGAATATGGTGCTATGGGTCTCACTAGCACCACTGGTATTAACAGCAATTGCATTTTTCGCAATCGGGAAAAGAAGTTAGATTTTGGAAAAAGCGATGGCTGAGAGGAATATAATGCAATTTACCGGTTGACGACGGCATGGCAATTAGCGCCAAGGGAAACACCGGCGAAATGAATTGGTAGATCTGCAACAACCAAAAAATAAAGGCGGCAATTGCCGCCTTTACTTAATCAAAAGATAACAAAGAGTGCGCAGCAACTGCGAACTCTGGTGGTTCTATTTTATTTCTTTTCAAACGCACCCAAATCCGGTGCAGCGCCTGTGTAGGGCAGGCCAACATTAACGCCTTTGTCGATCAATGCACTGTTGGTGTTCAAGCGGAATAAATTGTTAGTGGGCAAAGAGCCATCGGTATTGCGCGCGGCCGTTGCCAGAGACAAATCCAGGCTGGCGAAATCAGCAGCAATTGCAGATGGGCCGGTATCCCAGGAATTATTTTTGCTATCGGCATTAGATACATTCACAGTTCCCGACAAGGAAATATTATTTCTTAAATAATGTTTTTCACCGGAATTAACCGGGTTACCCAAGCCATAATTAATACCGTTGCGATAGGCAGTGTTATTCAACACCGTTAAACCACCAGCATTATTATTCTGGTCAAAACCTTTTAAGGGGTTATCGAATGCCACTGAATTGGTAATGCGATTGCGTGCAACTATTTTATTGCCGCCCAGTTTAAAACCATTGCCATTACCGGCAAAGCTGCCGTAGTTCCATACATCGACACCGTTACGGAAGGCCCAGCTATTTTCAACGGTTACAATTTCCGGGCTGTCGAACATATCAAAACCATCATCGGAATTTTCCCAGGCGCGACAGCCGATAAATTTATTACCCGGCCCCTGGGTTTGTTTGGGACCAAAGCCGTCGGCCATACTGCCGTTTTTCTTGGGGTCATAATTGCGATAAGCATCGGAATTAATCACGGTGGTGTAAGCACCGCCTTTATTGATTTCCAACCCGGTATTGCGATTATTGTGGAAAGCGCTGTTTTCAAAGGTATTGTACTTACCAGTCACATATACTCCCTGATAACCCGCACGGGTAATTTCAATACCTTTGAAATACCAGTAGCTACCGGTTAAATAAATTCCGTAGGAATCCTGTACCCAGGCCAATTCAGGAAAGGAAAAATCAATCACTGCACGCCCGCAATTTGCGGCCACAACACGAATAGGTGCAGAAGCAGTACCCGACTTGGACAAGGTAATAGTATTCGCCTTACCCGCCGTGTAAGGCACAGAATAGGTTCCGGGCTCCAGCAACAACATTTCACCGGCTTTTACTTGCGCAAGGGCAGTGTTTAAATCCAGTGGCGAACTAAAGCTGGTGCCATTCGCATTAGCCGAACCATTTTTCGATACATAATAAATTTTGCTGGCGCTGATATTACCCAGGCAATTGTTATTCGCCGCCGAGCTTGATGCACCAATGCTGCTGGATTTTGCTGAAGAGCTGGTTTGCACAACCGATGATGCGATACTGGATTTACTGGATGAAACCGCAGAGCTAACCACAGGCTTGCTGGACGCACTGGCAGATGCAGGTACCGAAGGAACAGAACACTCATTAACACCACCGGCCACTTTGGTTCCTGCACCGAAGGTGGCCTCACTACACACAAAAGTCCCACTTAGAACTTTATAGGTAAAAGTATCATTGCGACCAAATGCCACATTGGTCGCCAAGGCAACCGAACAGGTTTGATCGATTTTACAAATGGTGGTGTAACCTGAGGGGCGATTGGCGGCCAGTACCTGACTGGCAATTGAAGCCGCCAACAATGAAAAAAAGATAGAGGAATAGCGCATATTGATCTCCGCGAGTTGTTATTGGTATTCACGCGACTAACCTTTGCAATAAAGGTCAGACATGAAAACTGCTGTGGACTTTTATAATTATTGTGATGGGCACTTAAATGACCCATTCTTTTAAGACCGATGCAAACCAAAACAACCGGGGATGCTTATGCCGGCGGCAATAATACGGCAAAGCCTGACAGGATGAAATCCCTTTCTCTTTTGTTCCGTGCGATGGAAAGGTTCAGGTATTACAAGTGACGAGGTGCTCTGCTCCTTTCAATCCCATACCCCAACACCATTCCTATCGGCATAAATAAAAAAATATTCCACAAGGGTGCAAATAATAAACCCAATGCCGCTGTAGAGCTTTGTGGACTAATAAATACCGAATGATAAGTGAGACCATCGATAACCAATGCCGCTAATGCCCCACCAAATGAAACCCAGTAGAACGCCGGTTTTATCAAGCTCAACAGAAGACAGATACAGTAAGGTAAAATAGAAACCAGCATTAACCCGATTGAAAAATACGCATACTCTGGATTAAACGTACTTAGCAGCGTATAGGTATGCAAACCAATTCCCGAAAGAATAATGAGAAAATTAGCTATAGAAAGTGGTGATTTCATGTGGCGGTAGATCTCATTGAAGTTAAACCATTTTTACAGCAAATTCGGTTTTGGCGACTACACTGATTACTCAACCAGATTATCCTGGCTCAAGTCCCAGCAGAATCAGGAACCCTTATCTCCATGTCCGACAAAAGCCAAATCATTCGCACGGCATTCCTAAAGGCGGTATTTAGTCTTTTAGGTTATGTGGCCTATTGCGATGGCCCGATTAATCGCCATGAAATAAAACGCATTAAGATTCATATGAAAAAAATGAATTTGTCGGAGCTGGATCAACGCAAGGCACTGTACCTATTTAAGTCCGGCACACGCCCCGAGTTCAACGCCAGTCAAACTATTAAAGAATTTCGCCAGACAACCACACCCAAGCTGGTACAAATTTTATTGGTGCATTTAATTACCATGGCGCGCGCCGATGGCGGTCTGGTTAAAAAAGAAATGCATGCGATTCTATGGTTGGCGCGTGAACTGGGTTACAAAAGCATTGTGTTTAACCATCTATTGCGCATGATTTATACTCAGGATCAAATCGCGCGACGCAACAATCCCACTCTGGATAACCAATCAGGGCCGCGCACTGAGTTCAATCATTCATCGGCCGGTGCGCAGCAGCAAACCTATGATGCTGCAGGAAAAACGCATAATCACACCGGAAAAAACCATTCGCATACGCAAGCAAATTACCAGAGCGCGGAATTACAAAATGCCTACACAATACTGGGCGTAACTGCGGACATGACCGAAGAAGAAATTCGTAAAACCTATAAAAAACTCGCCAGTCAATTTCATCCCGATAAATTGGCTGGCCAGGGCCTGGCGCAGGAGCAACTCCATGCAGCTACAGAGCGGTTTAAAAAAATCCTGGCGGCCTACGAATTTATTAAACAGCACCGGTCAATTTATAGCGCACCGGTATCCTGATAATTCGCGGCGCACTCGGCCTACTACACCTGCCCAGCCCACTACACCGACTCAACCCCCTACAGCAACTCAACCCTCTACATTAGTAATCTGGAACCATCAGCAAAGGCAGACTCAGAAACGCCCATGGCTTTCTTTAGAGCCACATCCCTATCCCACTGATTGCGCAGACGCGAAATAGCAATGGCCTGCTTGAAATTAATATCGTCCAGGTGATACCAGGCGGAGACCAGCGGGAAAAATTGCAGCGGCCAATCGGTGCCGTAAATTAAACGCCCTTGTAGCTCCGGGGCAGAAACCACCTTACGCATAAAGCCCAGTTTATTCACTTGCGTCAGGCTGGAAATATCACCATATAAATTCGGGTATTGCTTAAACATCGGCAGAATGCGTTCAAAATTATCTTCGCCGTGGGATTTTCCGGTAGTGGCAATATGCGCAGCTATAACCCTAACGCCCATCGATAACGGCAGCGTCAATTTTTGTGGATCGGCCAATTCATCGCGCGCACTGCTAAAGGATTTTTCCATGCCGGTGTGGGTTAACAGCGGCATATCCAGTTCAATCATTTTTTGGTAAAACGGCATTAACGCAGGATCAGCCGGATCTATATACATAATGGACGGCAACCATTTTATTAACACCGCGCCATTCGCTTTAGCCTGCTCCAACCGCTGGATGGCATCTTTACGATAGGGATTAATACTGGCGGCGTAGAGCAAGTTGGAATATTTCTGCGTTTGCTCATACACGTATTCATTGGGCACATAAATCTGGGTTAGCTCTTTATCCAGATTTCCCTCAGCATCAATCACCCCGTCCATTGCCAAAATTACTGTTTTATTAACGCTGGAGGATTTCGCCACCGCGTCGCTAATTTTTTTAAACACAATTGCATCGCCCTGCTCACGCAATTCTTTATGGCTAACTCCCATGGCCATTAAATAAAATGGAAAGCGAATATTCTTACGCATTTTCTCATTAATAAAACAGCCGGAATTGCCATAACCTAGCCCGGCAACATGGGCATGAAAATCGATAATGGTTTTTTCAGTGGTATTGCCAGACATTTCACCTGCAGGATTTTCTGCGGCTTGCGCAGAAAATCCAATGCCGAGAGACAAAATTGCACCAAACACCGAGCCAATTACTTTTTTCAGAATTACTTTTTTCATAGTTCCTTCTCTTCCTTCTATCACTACCAGTCTTCCATTCATATTTCCTTTTTTAGGCCTCATACCAATTCTTCCCTAACCGTCAAACTTAATGCCAGTTGTTTTGCCGCACTGAAATCCGTTTTGCCACTACCTAACTTGGGAATCGCTTCGCAATGGTAAACCTGTGCAGGAATCATCATTGGGTTGCTATTAATGGCCAGCAGGCGCTGACGCAACTCGCTTGCCTCTATCGCTAGAGTAATCAGCAATACAATTTGCTCGCCTTTTTTCTCATCAGGAAGATTAACAGCCACCAGTTCCACATCCGGCTCGGTAATTACTTTTTTGATTTCCTGTTCAACGGCGCCCAGACTAATCATTTCTCCGCCCAATTTGGCGAAGCGTGAATAGCGATCCACAATCGTTAAGAAACCATCGGCATCCACATGACCTTTATCACCGGTTTTGTACCAGCGGCGACCATCCAGCTCCACAATTACTGAGCTGGTTTTTTCCGGATCATTTAAATAACCAAGCATCACCTGGGTGCCGGAAATTAAAATCAACCCATCTTCACCTACCGGCAAGGTTTGCATGCTCACCGGATCAACTACGCGGAATGAACAACCCGGCAAGGGCAAACCAACCGTGCCCAACTTATTGCCCAACTGCACATGCCAATCATTAGTATCCAATTGATCAGGAATATTTACGCTCGCAACCGGTGTGGTTTCAGTCGCACCGTAACCTTCATAAATAATTTTGTTAAAGCGTTGCTGGAATTCCTCGCGCACTTCCGGCGCCAGCTTTTCCGCACCAGCCACTACCACACGCAATGATTCCAACATCAACGACTGTACTTTTTTGTTTTTGCTATACAAGCGCAGGAAGGTGGCTGTTGCACACATCACTGTCACTTTATTGCGTGAAATCGCTTTGGCGACATTCACCACATCAGTAGGATCGGGATGACACACCACCGGTATACCTTCAATTAACGGTAAAAAAGTGGTGACGGTTAAACCGAAGGAATGGAATGGCGGCAAGCTGCCCATGACCACATCATCTTCACGGGTTTTTAATACGTCGCTAATTTGTTTGATATTGGCCATAAAGTTACGGTGGCTCAGTACAATACCTTTGGGTGTGCCTTCACTGCCGCTGGAAAATAAAATTGCCGCCGGGTCATTTACACTCACCTTGCGCCCAAACAAGCGATAGAAACCATAGGCCGGCAAAATATGCGCAGCCACAAAACCCAATGCCACAGTGAGCTTTGACAGTTGCTCTTTCAGGTTTTCCAAATAAACAACATTCATGCCTTGCAGCATGGCCGCCGTATCTATACCGCGGCTATTTAATTTATCGATAAATTTTTCCGAGGTGTAAACCGTTTTAATCGCTGCATTTTTTACCCCGGCCTGAATCGCTGCAATACTGGTAGTAAAATTCACATTCACTGCGGTTTGGCCATTTAACAATACCGCCATATTGGCAATGATGGCAGCACTGCTGGCGGGCAATAATATTGCCACGTTTTGTTCGCGATCCAACTTGCGCATTTGTTGCGCGAAAGCAACAGTAGCGGCCAGCATTTTGGCATTGGTTAATTCAGTGCCGTTGGTATCTATTGCACAGGTTGCACCCAAGTGCTCTTTAGCGGAGCGAATGTAAGCCAAAGGAATTGGATCAAACTCTTGGCTCTGGTGCTCCCAGGCATCAAACGAAAGTTCAAACACTTTTTGTTTTAACTGCTCGGCTTTAGTATCAACTGGTAAAGGTTTACCAAAAGTTACTACCACTTCGCGACGCAAACCGCGCGCGGTATTTTTGCGCAACTTTTCACTGCGCGCACGCGACAAGCGGCTACCCCACAAACCGTGTAAATAGAAAGGAACAATGACACCTTCAACCCCTTCCACCACACGCTCGTAACCGGTGCGAAATAACCCCAGCGAGCCTGTGCGGCTAATAGCACCTTCCGGGAACAAACACACCACTTCACCGGCAATTAATAGTTCATTGATTTTTTCCAGAGACTCTTTACTTTGGCCCGCACTAATCGGGATCACGCCAAAGAATTTAAAGATGGGTTTTAAATACCATTGCTCATAAATAGAACGCAACATCACAAAGCGCACCGGACGCGGACAGGCAATTTGCACCATGGCCCAATCGATCCAGCTGATATGGTTGCCCAACAACAGCACACCACCGGTTTTGGGCAAGTTATCAAACCCCACTACACTGACTTTGTATTTACCCTGCACCAGAAACGCAGCGCCAATGCGCGTTAACGAGTGGGGTAATTCGTAAACGGTAAACAGCGCGCCCGCCAAGGCCACCAGCATTAACACCACAAATAATTGCGACGTAGTCATGCCCACACTAGCGAGCAACATGGTTAAACCAAGGAAGGCAATCATGCCGATATTTTGTACCCAGTTATTACCGGCTAGCACAGTACCCGCCTCATCGGCTTTGGCGTGATATTGAATCAATGAATTTAACGGAATAATAAATAAGCCGCCTAGTACGCCTAACCCCATAAAGGTCATGGCCATGGCAGAACGTGAATCCAGCGCGGGTAATAACCCGAGCAGTAATGCAAAACCCAAAGCGCCAATGGGAATCAAACCCAACTCAATATAATTTTTAGATAATTTACCGGCCACTAAAGAGCCAATCACAATACCGATTCCGGTACAAGCGAGAATGCCCTGAATAACCAGGGTGTTATTTTCATTTAAGACATCTTTGGCAAACGCCGGGAAGGAAGCCAACACCGCCTGGGAAATAGCCCAGAACATAGTGAGGCCAACAATGGACAACCAGATTGCGCGCTTAGCGGCGATGGTTTTTAAATTCTGCCCGAGGTAACCACCACTTAAATATTTACCCACTTTAAAGGTTTGGGTTTGCTTTTCAGTTTCACTCTGGCGATTCGGAAGCTGGTAGGCCATCCACAATTCAATCAGGGTGAAGGCAACCAACGCCCAACTTAACGGAGCAATGTGAGTGATGATGGAATTAGCATCGGTGATAACAACATCTTTCAATAACACTTCAAACAGCGCGGAGAAAACAAAGGTGCTGCCGAGAATAGAAATAATAGTCAGCGCCTGCACCAGGCCATTGGCACTAGCGAGATTGTTATCGCCAACCAATTCGCGAATATAGCCATACTTTGCGGGTGAATAAATCGCGGCTTGAATACCAAGAATTAACGTCATCGCAAACGCGAGCCAGAACCAGCCCTGATAATAAGCCAGCACAATTACCAACACCGCCGCCAGCTCGGCCCAGGCGCTGTACTGCATGACTTTGTGTTTGGGATATTTATCGGAAATAAATCCGGCGGGTGAAAATAATAAAATAAACGGAATTAAAATCAGCGCATTGACCAGCGCCGTTAAAATAACCTGAGTATTGCCATCGTAAATTTTAAACACGGTATTCTGGATCACAATTTTGTGACCCAAATCGATAAAGGCATTTACAAACAACACCAGCAGGTAAGGCGTAAAGCCTTTAATGCGGAACAGTGGCAGCACGGTATGCAATCTCCTTAAAAAATAGCCCTTAACAATAACCTTTAAAAACAACCTTTAAAAACAACCCTTGGGTGGTAATACCAGTCAGTTAAATCCCTCCCGGCCTCCCCTTTACAAAGGGAGAGGCTCAATCCCTCCCAACCGCCCTTGGCTGCGCGCCCCGCTCAAAGGGAGAAGCTTGAATCCCCCTCTTTTATAAAGAGGGGCCGGGGGAGATTAAAAGCGTTAAGCGGTGGCCAGCATGCCCAAGCCGCCACAGACTTTCTACCTTTTTCTACAAAGTCGAATTTATCTGGCCAAAAGGTAGCAAATTTTGCTACCTTTAGTAAAAATTCACCCCGGATATGCGCTAAAAGCACCTATGCCCCAGATCAATAACCTGCTGGTTACCCTGAAAAAAGCCCTTAAAAGCCATGGTCTGACCTACGCCCAGGTTGCAGCACACCTGGAATTGACCGAAGCCAGTGTGAAGCGATTGTTTTCCGAACAGCAAATTTCCCTGCAACGGCTGGAGCAGATTTGTCAGCTAATGCAGATGGAGATTTCGGATTTGGTGCAGCTGATGAATGACCAGCAGCCGCAATTGCAGCAGCTCACTCAGGAACAGGAAGAAGAAATCACCCGGGATATAACCCTGCTGCTAATTACCGTGTGCGTGCTCAACCGCTGGACCCTGGAAGAAATTCTGGATTGGTACAAACTCAGCGAAAGCGAATGCCTGCAAAAACTTATCCGACTGGATAAATTAAATATCATCGAGCTATTGCCCAAAAATAAAATAAAACTGCGTGTGGCCAACAATTTTGGCTGGCGCGAAGGCGGGCCAATCCAGCGCTTCTTTCAAGACAAATTAGCACAGGAATTTTTTAACTCGCGCTTTGAAGGTAACGACGAATGCCTGTTGGTATTGAATGGCATGCTCTCCCCTGCCAGCAATTTGGAATTCCAACGTAAACTAAAACGTTTTGCGCGCGAATTTGAAGAATTAAACCAACAGGACAGCAGCTTACCACTGGATAAACGCAACGGTGTGAGCGTAGTGTTTGCGATTCGCAATTGGCGCTACGGATTATTTAAACCGCTGCTGAAGAAATAAAAAACCGGACGCCGATTGGCATCCGGTACAAAGCCCCAGTCAATGGAGCGCCACACACAAAATTTTTACAATTTACGCCGGCTCAAGCGCAAAAGCCGCCAAGCCCGATGCATCCAGATGCGTTAAACGCGAATAGCCATTAGTCGCCAACGCATAGACATGCAGATGCTCGGCATAAGCCGCTTTGCCACCGGCGGCGCAAACGCCCAACAATTGCGCAGGTGAAAAACTCTTGCGATAAATACTGAAATTATCGCGCGCGTAACCATCAGTATTGCCAATCACCATACCACTGGCATTGGTGAAAGATTGCTGCAAGGCATCATTACAGGTTCCCTTCTGCACATTAAAACCAAAGGTCGCCAGATTTTGTGGGTGATAGGCGCGGTAGGCAATTTGAATATCCGCACCCGGTGGGTAGGGAACAAAACCGCAGCAATCGGTACTGGCTTCTGCACCATTCACTTTGATTTTGAACACATTGGCTCCGCAGCCCGAGTTATCGATACGCACTTTCATTTTAAATCCATCGGCAGTGGCACCATTGACCAACAAGTTAACATCCGGAGCATCCACTGAAGGTGCAAAACTGTTGTAGTGCGGCACCTGGAATAAATGCTTGGGCAGCGCACTGAGTTTGTTGCCATTTACATCAAATAACTCGAGAATAAATTCGTACAGACCTTCATCGAGTTTGGTGGAATCTAGATCAATGGTTAAAGTATTTTGATCCCAAAGTGGACTGAGTTCGCCAGCATTGACCGGGCTATTGGCTGGCATTGCCGGTGGAATTATGTATAAATCATCTTGTCCGTTTACTGAATTCGGCCCCAACTTAAATGCATTTTGACCGAAGTGTTTATGCATCAATGCATCGTAATACTCATAGGTATAGGGTTTATATAAATCCTGCCCTTGATGCAGGGATGCGGGCGGCAACGCGCTTGCAGGTGATAAATCCGCATTGCGCAATTTGCGATAACTCCAGCGGTAGTAATACATCCCTGCTACCGGTAAACCACTGCCGAATTGCACAATAAAATGCAAATTGCTGCCAAAGGGCGATAGGTTTTTATTCGGTGAAATACCGCCGATGTTCAAAATATCGCTCAGGCCAATATGGTTGAAATTTTTTCCCTGGATAAAAGTAGTCACATCCTGCTGCTGAATATGGCTGACGCTCGCCGCTGAGCCAATCGTTTTTATCCAGACAATGTCGCCTTCAATAATGTCGTTGCATTCCCAGCGCACACGCGGATCAGTCACACGAATAGTTACCGAACTGCCGCACACATAATTCCAGTAGGTGTTACAGGGAATTGGGGGTTTGTAGACAGTCGTCCATACACCGTTGATTAATACTTCCACCCAGAAATACAAATCCGGTTTATCGCCGGTGTCGTAGTATTTAAACACCACATCAAAGGCACCATTCATATCGGTATAGGTCAGTGCCACCTGATCATAGCGATAAAAATAAGGCAACAACCAATGCACATGGCAAAAATACGGATGAAATAGCGCAAAATTTTCTACAATCATTTTGCGAATACTGGTGGCGTTGCCAGAGTTCAGCACACCCAGCATGCGCGGTGATGCAAGAATTGCTGATTGTGCGCTAGCCAATTCTTCCGGTGCCGATTTTAATTGGCTAATACGCGTTTGCAGTTCAGGCTCAACAGGCGCTGCAAATTCTGATGCAGCATTAAACCCGAATAGCGAACGAGCAGACGCTTTGGGCGGCAGCGGTTGTGGATTTAGCTCTGCCAGACCGGCAGCACGCGGATCAAAATCCAGCTCAAAAGGTTCCGGATCTGGTTCGGGAATAGGAATTGGCCATTGCGGTGTTACCACTATTTCCGGAATGCGTTTAATAATGCGATCGGGAATACGGTTGATCCAGAATAAAATTCTGTCGACCTCACAAATATGCACGCGCGCATGACAAATTCCGCGATCCTGCTGGATTGAGCCCAGGGCAAAATTTTTAATCACCCTGCCACGCACGCGGCAGGAGCGCTTCAACCACAAGCGGGAGTAATCGCCAGGAATAACGGCGGGACTAATCAAGCCTTCACGATTAATATCCAGCACAAGTTCATAGGGTTTTAAACTTTCCAGTTCAGCCAGGCTGGTAATGGCATCACTTTTCCTATCGCTCGCGGGGGCAAGCAGAACGCGATACAGGCGCGGGTTTACACCTGCCGTTTTAAACTCCACAGCATCGCCGCGCACCGGTGATGTCTCCAGCAGTTTGCCAGAGCGCGAAAACAAATAGGCATTTAGCGCAACATCTTCTGTCGGTTTTTCGCCAAAACTAATGGGAACACGGAGATTATCGAAACTGGATTTCATGGAATGATCCTCTCAAGAAAATTGTTGGGCCTGTGGTTACAGGTTGAAAAGCAATTTAACGAGCGAGGAAAGTTGCTGAGTCAGCTCAATAGCGCTGTGACAATAAAATAGAGGGGCATCGGCAAATTTCCTTTTCACTTTTACCCTACTCCTATTAATACAAAAAACTCTGTGTGAAATGATCCTTCCATTGAGTGAATATTTCACATGAATCCAGATTCATTTTTCGCTGGCTAAATTCGAGTAGAGGCAGATGATGGATAACGAGAACACCCAAGGAACTTCCGATAAGTGTTCTTTCACCCCATTCATCGTTAAGGAGAAGGATCATGTCAGACGAAAAAATTTCCACTAGCGAATCAGCAGACAACGCACCAGGTAATTCAGTAGACAACAGCGCCAAAGATCGCCGCGATTTCTTGCGCAACTCCATGCTTGCCGCCGGCGCTGTAGCAACTCTGGTTGCCGCCGAGGGCGCCAATGCGCAAACCTGTTACGACGCCTATGGCAATGTAATTAAAACCACCGCAACCCCCAAAGTGATTGATGTTGCACTTAACAGCAGCGATGTCACCCTGGATGATATGTACAGCATATTGAAACAACTGGGCGGGCTCACCGGTTGCCTGGCATGCGGGTTTAATGGCTTTGATTTGCGCTTCCGTATTAATCCTGTTATTAAACTGACTGCACGCGTACCTGTTGCGGCCAGCGTAATAGGTTAATCCGAAAATATGCCGATGCATTTTTTGCATCGGCGTTTTTATTTCTCAAGGAAGTGGTTTGACATTAATCGTCAAAACATTATGGAGAAAATTTATGATGCGCACACAGCATTCATCCGCATTGAAAAGCCGAACCGCATTAAAAAGCAGACCTCCAGTGAAGAACCGGCCCATCTTGGAAAATCTGCCCAAATTAGGCGTCGGGATAAATTACCACTGGGATTTTGCCGAGTTAATTGCACACAACCCACAACTGATTCAATTTATTGAAGTCAGCCCGGATATGTTATGCGAAGAAATTTTTGCGCAGGAGCATCGCAGCCTGCGTTTTGATGCGCGCAAGTTAGCCGACCTGCAACAGTTGGCGCAGCAATTTCCGGTCGTGGTGCACGGATTGGGTTTATCCATAGGTTCCGCGCGCGGCTGGAACCAGGGTTACGTACAAATGCTCGACCAGTATGCGCAACAACAATTTTTTCATTGGCACAGCGAGCATCTGGGTTTTACCCTGGCACAAGGTGATAAAGCCGGTGACGATCATGCAGGCCTGCTCTTGCCTCTGCCATTTACACACGAAGCACTCGCGCTGCTTGAACCGCGCATTCAGCATATGTGCGAGCGCTACGACGTTCCCTTCCTGATCGAAAACACCACCTACTACCTGCCGGATTTTACGGGCAATGACTGGAATGAAATTGAATTCCTCAATCAATTGCTGAATAACACTGACTGCGGACTGTTACTCGATCTCTACAATTTTTACTGCAATGCAGTAAATTTCGGGTTTGATCCCGCTGAGGCATTGCTGCAACTGCAATTGGATAGGGTGGTTGAAATCCATATTGCTGGCGGCATCACCCACGAAGGTTTTTTATTGGATGTACACAGCGATCTGGTGCCTGAAGCCGTGTGGAATTTGCTGGAATTAATAGTGCCCCACACCCCCAACCTTTGTGCGATTACCTATGAGCTGCTGGAGTTTTCATTGCCCATGCTGGGCGAAGAAAAAATTCTGTCACAACTGGCACTCGCTCAGAGCGCATGAAAAAACTACTGCAGCATCCACAACACACCTACACACCGCATTAGTGCCAACACTAGTACTAAGGAGTCAGGCTATGCCTCTTGCTGAAGTACAGGATTGCATGATCAGGCTGGCGCGCGGCGACTGTCGCCCAATAGCAGAGGAAATCCCCCTTACGCCTGAAGAGAAAGCCTGGCTGAATAGTTTGAAATCAGCACCCGGGCTCTCAGTGACTGCCGACATTCAAAGTTGGTGGAGATTGAGCCGTTTAGCCATCGCAACTCCGCTTACAGTGGAGCTGCTCAAACGACACAACCTGGAGCATCTCATTATTGATTACCTTACTACTGCACCGGTACGTACATTATTTTTCGCAGCCGAAGCGGAACAATTCAAACAATTTTTAAGCGAGCAA
>JAGKWY010000010.1 GCA_021151625.1 Gammaproteobacteria bacterium
CGCGTGAGGTCTTCCCGGTTGATAAGCTTGGATAATTAAAACTGGTAAAACTTTGACCCGTTTGGAACCGCTGTGTTTGGCAATGCCGTTACCACAAGTGCCATTATTAAAATCAGTGCAGAACACAGCCATTTTGGGTTTTTGCTGAACACTACATATTGTGGTCAGACAAATTCACCCTGGTGCCCATACTACTGATGCCTTCCAATCTTGCCGTCATTGGAACTAGCCGCAACTTATGCCGAATCACTACTGCGAACCTGTGAATGGCGTCAAAATTACGTTCAATGGGATCAAAAAATTACTTGACGATTTACTCTTTCAAGTCTAGCGGTTGCTTGGGGTTTTTGCCCGGGCAATACCTATATCTAGGGGTAAATCGCGAATGTGCTACAAGATAATGCGGTTAGGGGTTTAATGCAAGCTTGGCAACCTGTGGATAAGGTGTGAGTGAGCACGGGAAAAACTGGGGGAAACGTCGTGATTGATGCGCCAAACACGGGAAAAGCAGCATCGGCGCGCGGTCATTCCATTCATGACAGTTTTTCGGGGGATTTAGATTTTTTTCTAATAGAAGATGCGGCGGAATATGACTACATCTTGTGTCTGCTGGTTTGTGCGGCAGATTGGCTTTTTAGGCAGCAGATTGGCGCTTAATGGCCTGCGGGTTTGTGGTACAGAAGGGGATGGATAATTACTGCGCATCCCTGCACAAGAAATCCGTTGATTAGTGAGCAGGCTTGCTCAAGGCACCTAATACTTGGAGGCGATAAGTAGCTTCCAACATGGCGCGGCCGTTGTGCAATGGCCCTTTAAATAGATTGGCACGTGGTTCTATACGCTGTTTACCCGCGGTGTCTGTGCCCCAATACCAATCACCCTGCGGATGAGCCAGGTGCGCTTTGATAAAACCCCAGTTGCGCATGGCACCCATCAGGTACTGGGTATCGCCACTGATCTGATAGGCATTGAGGAAAGAAACCAGGGCTTCGCCCTGTGCCCACCAGTCTTTGTTGGTGTCTTTGGGGTTATTGACCAGGCCGCCGGTGCCATCCAGCGCTTTCAGGCCGGAGGCGGCCAGCTTAAGTGCAAGCTGCTCGGTTTGTTCGATCAGTTTCTCGTCATCTTGTACTTTGGCGGCAATCACCAATGACCAGGCGGCTTCCTGATCCAGCCCATTGTTAATGGCATCACCTTGCACTTTCCAGTCGCTGCTGAAGTTCACCCCGAAGTGGCCGGTTTTACTGTTATAGGCTTTGGTTTGCAGTAGATCGATCAGGGCTTTGTGGTTTTTCTTCAGTTCAGCATCCGGCCAGAGTGCCAGCAGGCGGTTATAGGCTTGCAGCACCATTAGCTGGGTTTGCAGGGTTTTATCGGCGCCACTGTTAAAGCTATCAGCTGCTTTACCTGTGCTCCAATCCTGATTCAGGGTTTGCACATAACCACCCTGGCTGGTATCGCGTGCGTGTTTTTCCAGCAATTGATACAGCGCCTTGGCTGGTTCCAGTGCTGGTTTGTGGGTGCGAGCGTATTCGCCAAGGGCGAGCAGCGCGAGGGCCTGGGCATAGATTTGTTTGTGACTCTGGGCAGGTTTGCCACTGCTATCTATCGACCAATAAACACCGCCGTGTTTCTTATCGAGAAAGTTTTTGTCCAGATCAGCAAAGGCGTAGTCAGCCAGTTTTTTGTAATCCGCGTTGGAAACTTCCGCATCGGCGGCAGAAAAGGTCCAGAGGATTTCGCTGCTGAGGGTGAGGCTGCGGGCTGCGTTGGGTACAGTTGTCCCCTTGTCATCGATCAACCCGTAAAACCCTTTGTTAGTCGGGTTGGGCAGGTTCTTTTGCCAGAAGGGCAGAATATTGCCGGTCAATTCCTGCTGGAATTCGTTGGACATTTGCAGGAGCGCTTCGGCGGAGGGCGCCGGGATAGTTTGCGCAGAAACCAGAGCAGGCGATGTCAGGATCGCCAGGCCGAGAAGTAGTCGTTTCATGTTGTACCTGTTGTTATTGGCTATTTATTAGCTGTTATTGGTATGTATTAATGGTGCGAGCCGGCGATTATTTCGACGGTCGCCTTGACGCGAAATTTTGCTATTGCAGTCTATCCCAGGGGCGGGATGGAGTGGTGAGTGCCAGGTTGGTTTTTTATCAGAAAGATGTGAATTATCGGTAAAAAAGCAATGCAGTTTTTAGTAATAAAATCAGCAATGAAAAAAGGGGCCTAAAGGCCCCTTTCGACGAGATCTTGCGCAACCTCCTTATTTGCCTCCTTGCGGCTATTACGTTCCCTGCATTGTTATGATGATATGGGTGAGTTACAGACTGATTAACATCCTGTTAACAGTTGGTGTCACAATTTAAGCGTCAACAAATCAGCTACCAGGCTCTTAACTACCGATCAGGCCGCCATCGTTTTTGGTCACGATTACAGTCGCTGAACGTGGGCGTGCACTGCCACCATCTGGCCAGTTACTGGTAAAGGCAGCGGGGGTAGAGCGGTCGCCCGGATGCTGGATGTTAACGAACATGGTTTTCAAATCCGGAGTCAGGGTTACACCGGTCACTTCGGCATCTACCGGGCCGACGAAGAAGCGTTTCACCTGCTTGGTCACCGGGTCGGCGGCCAGCATCTGGTTGTTGCCGTAAGGGCCACTACCTTGTTGGGTGCCGCTCATGTCGGTTTGAATCCAGGCTACACCGCGGGTATCAATCAATAACCCGTCGGGACTGGCGAAGTGGTTTTCAGCAGTCAAGGTCACTGCTGTGTCACCGGTGCCGGTTTTGGTTCCTACGTCACCACCCATCAGGAAGATGTCCCACTTGAAGGTGGTTTTGTCGGCATCTTCACGCCAGCGGATGATATGGCCAGTCGCGTTGTTCGCACGCGGGTTAGCGGCATCAATTTGTGCTTCAGTGCGACTGGTGTTGTTGGTCAGGGTGAAATACACCTCGCCGGTACCTGGATGCACTGCACCCCACTCGGGACGGTCCATTTTGGTGGCACCCATCAGGTCAGCAGCGGTACGGGTATTGATCAGCAGATCTGCCTGACTGGCAAAGCTAACACCGGCAGCAGCGGCTTTGGCGGTGAAGGTGCTGTTGGTGATATCCAGCGGCAACCACTCGCCAGTGCCATCGGCGTTGAACTTGGCTACGTACAGAACACCGGTGTTTAACAGCCAGCCACCGGCAGTGGCTTTGTGGAAAGGCTCGGCAGAAACAAATTTGTAGATGTATTCGTTTTGTGAGTCATCGCCTGAATAGCAAACCACTGGTTTGCCTTCTACGGCTGGCGCGAAGATCACGCCTTCATGACCGAAACGGCCGAGTGCTGTACGTTTTTGCGGGCGACCTTCCGGGTCAAATGGATCGATTTCTACCATCCAGCCAAAGGTGTTTGGCTCATTGCGGTAGTCATCCATCGCGGTAGCGCCTTCCGCGGGTGCTGGTGCCATTGGGGCTGTATTTGGTCACGAGTTTTGCGTCAGCGGACGCAGGGCCGCGAATATCCATCGGGGTGGCGCCGGTGATACGACGATTGAACGGGCTGCCGTTAACCACTTGCCAGTTACTGCCGTTTTTGCGGATATGGATAACACTTACGCCGTGCGCGGCAATTTCCTTGCGCACTTCATCGGCGGGGCGGGTGGCGCCCAGGGTTTGACCTTTGGTGTGAATTAAGGCTGGGTCGATGTATTCGTGGTTCATCACCAACAGGCCTTCGCTGGAATTGGTGCCTGTGGTTTTGGCATCCATCGCGAAGAAATAAACGCCGTCGTGGTGGGCGCCTACTTGTTGTTCCTGATCGGCACCAGTGTTGGATGCATCCGGTTTGTAAGCGGGCATAGTGCCAGTCAGTGGTGTTCCCCATGGGACAAAGGAAACGGCGGTATAACCGCTTGGCACAGTGATGGCATCGGCACGATTGGTTGCAATAGCTGCGAAGCCAAGCAGTGGTGCTGCCGATGACGAAGCGGCTGAGCTACTGGATGCCGGGGTGCTGCTTGCGCTGGAGGATGATGGAATTGGCGAATTGGCTTTCTTGTCGTCATCGCCGCCACAGGCAACCAGGCTGGTACCCATAAATGCAGCTACCGCTGTACTCAGGCTGCCTTTCAGAAACTGGCGACGCTGGGTCAGTATTTCACCAAAGGTTGGGTTGCTGGAGGTATTCGACATGGGCTCAATGCCAGAGTTGTCGATTTCATAAAGGGTATGGTCACTCATCGGTTGCTTCCTGTGGTTTTGGTTGAATAGGAATGGCAACGATTAAAGCGACGCTATATGTCATTCAGACGACAGTTTTTTGAAGATTACCTTTGAAATTCGCAAGGCGATGGGGCAGCAAGACCTGTCTATGGTGGAGTTGAGTAAACTCCTGGCGAAAGATCCGGCACTCTCGGCAGTATTGCTTAAATATGCATCCAGCCCGTTGGTCGGTAGCCAGACGCCGCCACAAAATTTAATGGATGTCATTCGCTTGCTGGGAATGAATCAGGTGGAGCGCATTACCATGGTGCACTCCATCAAAAGTTTATTTTCTGTTCACTCGGTAAAACATAAACGTTTGTTTATGGAAGCCTGGCGCCGTTTGGCGCTCAAGGCGAGCCTGAGTACCTATATCGCCAAGCAAGTTCATATCCGCAATCTGTTACCCGATAACGTGCTGATGGCGGCGCTCTTAAGTGAAGTGGGAACATTAGCGGTGCTCTCGGCATTTAAAAACAGTGAAGAAACTCCGGATATTCCCACCTATGTGGCACTCTGCCGCGAGTACGCTAAATCACTTGGCGTTATTACCCTAAAGCAATGGCAGGTGGATGAGCAGTATCTCAAGGTGGTGCAGGAAATTGGTCACTGGAAAGAAGAGAGCCCCGGCCCGGTTAACCTGAGCGATATTATTAACCTGGGTTTGTATCACTCGCTCAAACTCAGCTATACCAAAACCGATTTGCCACCGCTGCAGGAAATTACCGCTTATCAAAAACTGGAAGAGCCAGCAAATAAAATGATTGCCGGTGGATTGGATTTGGTGATGGCTAATATCCAGGAAATTCGCGTGGTGGCGAAGAGTTTGTTTTGATTCTATGAATAACCCGACAACTATCGGGTTATTCAGTGTATTTCAAATAAGCTTTCAAGGATTCATGATTAATTGGCGCTGATGTGTGTTCATGAATAACTTTCCAGGAATCGCCAACACGTTTTAAAACAACAGTGATGCGATTATCCAGCGAGCGCAGTTTTTCTCCTTGGGCTGAAAAAGCCGTGTAAGAAAAGATCGCATGCCCAACGGCCATATCGGCTGTTACTACTGATTCAACATTGCGAGCCTCAACCGTAACACGCTCTGTGCCGAGTGAGGTAAACCAGTCATTTGCCATTGCCCGCCAGGCATTAATACCGCGCATAGACCATTGGTCCCACATATCAAAAATATGAATATCGGAATCATAGAGTGCGCAAAAAGCATCGACATTTTTGTTTAAAACGGACTCCTTATAGGTTTCGATCATTTGCAAAACCGGATCTGCATATTTGCTCACAATAAACCTCCAATGATGAATATTTAATTACCGGATTTTCCATTCTTTATTTGCTTTAATCCGACAGCATTTTAATTTTGCGCGCTATTTCTTTGAAGTGCCCTTGCCAACTCAAGCACCGACAGCGGTGCTGATCCCTCCGCTTTATTACTCAATGTCACAAACACATTTTGCCCCGCACTGGCGGTGCCGGCAATTACGCGTACTAAGGCTGCACGTGTTTCCAGATCCGGGTCGATCATTTTGTCGTAAGGTTCATAGGCATCGCGTGCGTCTTCATAACCGAATGCGCCGTGAACGGGATTTAAATTCCAGCGGCATACTAATGGCCCCGGCCAGAGTGCGCGCAGAATGGGAAGTTGTTCGGTTATGTGCGGCATTTTTGCGTGCAGCCCCATGCAGTAGGTAGCGCCGGTATCGCGCAAGGCATTTACAAATTGCGGTGTTAGCCATTGTGGATCGCGCACTTCCACGGCGACTACGCCGTCGGGCGCGCTGTGTTTTAAATCGGGAATTGCGCGCAATAAATTGTGTAAGCGATCAATTAATTTTGGCATTTGCGCGAGCCAGGCGCCGGGCAGGGGGCTGATCTGGAATACCAGTGCTCCAAGTTTGTGGCCCAGCCCTTCCAGCGCTGGCTCAACAAACATCTGTACGGCTTCTTCGGCATTTAAAAAATGCGCGTTGGTACGCATGCCGCGCCCGGATTCATCGCGCACCAGTGCATCGGTAATCAGGCTGGGTGCTTTCACCACAAAACGAAAATCTGGCCCCACCTGTGAAGCGTGCTGCGCAAACTGGGCGACATTGAGCGGGCGGTAAAAACTACGATCAATGCTCACAGTGCGCATTAAGGGGTGTTTGCAATAAGCCGTTAAACCATAGCGCGACAAGTTGGTGTCCGAATATTCCCCATCCCACACCAAACCGTCCCAGCCAGGATAATTCCAGGATGATGTTCCCAGTCGCAGGTGCGCGGGCAGGGCGGCGGCCAACACAATCCATTCAGGATCAACGGTCACTGGCACAATATCGCGGCTGGATTTGCGCGCGGGTTTTGCGTCGGGTGATGCGGGTTCATCGAACAGGGAGTTTTGCATATCAGTAATTCATTCAGCGCGGTAATTTATTCAAACCAGATGTGCCAGCATACCCAAGCAGTTTGGGGGTGTCAGCTATTGCACTCGATCACTGGCTATCTTAAGCGTAGGAGTTGCCGGTAATATGCGCGCCTTTAGTAACGAACAGCGGATTTTATTATGTTGAGTGAGCTGCTCGCCATTCTTGCCCCGATTGTGATTTCGGTCGGCGCCGGTTTTATCTGGGGCAAAACTGGAACTGATTTCCCTTCGGATTTTATATCGCGCATTGTGATGAACATTGGTACGCCCTGTTTGATCATCAGCGTAATGGCGAAAGTGGAAGTGCAACCGGAGGTGATGGGGCAGGTTGCGCTTGCCACCGCGATTATTATGACCGCCATGGGCTTATTCGGTTGGGCATTATTGCGTTGGATGAAGCTGGAAATTGCCACCTATTTGCCGCCGCTGGTATTTCCCAATAACGGCAATATGGGGTTGCCGCTGTGTATGTTCGCCTACGGGCAAACCGGTCTTGCGCTCGCATTGGGTTCCTTTATGGTGATGATGATTGCCACTTTTACCGTAGGCTTGTTAATTGTAACCAACAGCGAAGGCGGCATTTTTAAACGGTTGGAATCCATCGCTAAACAGCCGGTGATTCACTCCATGATTATTGCTGTGTTATTGCTGGTGACCGGCACCGAGTTGCCGCGCTGGATTAGCAACACGCTCGATTTACTTGGCGGCATCGCTATTCCCTTAATGACAATTGCTTTAGGCGTTTCGCTCGCCACCTTAAAAATAAATTTCTGGAAACGCAGTTTGTTTTTTAGCCTGGTGCGTGTTGGCGGTGGTTTGTTACTTGGGTTTATTGTGTGCGAGCTGATGGGCTTAACCGGTGTATCGCGTAATGTGGTGTTATTGCAATCGGCCATGCCTATTGCAGTATTCAACTATTTGCTGGCACTGCGTTATGATCGCAACCCGCAGGAAGTTGCAGCCATGGTATTAGTGTCTACACTGGTTGCATTTGTCGGCCTGCCATTTTTATTGATGGCGATTTTATAATCACCCACTGGTAGCAGGGATTTCCAGTCAACTCATAAGTGAGCCTGTGAATGGAAAATCCTGTTGCATCTGCAATAACTTCTCCTGCTGTTTCTGCTGATACGCCTGTTGGTGTATCGCCTGCTGCTTGCACAGCTGTCTCTTTTGCAAAAATAAACTGCGCAGTATCACTTGCGGCTTTGCAGGCAGAAGTTGAAATGCTGTTGCACCTTGATGAAAAAAATAATTCCTGGGTCGACCACGTTAATCGAAACGATTACCACGGCGGTTGGGATGTATTGCCCTTGCGCTGCCAGCGGCAGCACGTGAATGCTCACCCCATACTGCAAGGCTTTGCGATTGCTGACGGCGATGACTGGGAAAATTTGCCGGTGATGGTGCAGTGCCTGGAAATTCAAAATCTGTTTGCGCAATTGCAGTGTCCGATTAAAGCTGCGCGTTTGATGCGTTTAAAAGCTGGTGCTGAAATTAAACCCCATCGCGACCATGAGTTAAGTATTGAATTTGGTGAAGCGCGTTTACATGTTCCCATCCATACCAGTGATGCTGTAAGTTTTTTCGTCGACAGTAAAAAAATCCCCATGGATGCCGGTGAACTTTGGTATTTCAATGCTGATCAGGTGCATGAAGTTTATAATCGCGGTGGCGAGGACCGGATTAATCTGGTAATCGATTGCGCCGCGAATGAGTGGCTGCGTGCGCAAATCCAGCAGGCAGCCGTGCATGGCTAATTATTTTTCACACTACTGCGCATTACTGGGTTCTCCTGAATCGCTCGCCTATTGCCAGCAGGCTGATTCGCTGGGTGATTTACTCGCATGCATTAAACAGCTGTGGGGTTGCGAACAGCTGAGTGACGGGGAATTGCTGGGTGAGATTAATCGCCTCAATCAAACGCCGGTTGATGGCTCAGTGATACTAGCTGGCAACTGGCTGCCATATTGCTATCAACCCAAACGCAGGCAAGTGCATTGGTTGATTCCTGTTGGGCATGCGACTGAGCCGTTTCAAGACGAGTACATTTCCCGTTGTCGCCAGCAGTTATTCAATCAAATTATCCAACCGCGCACTTCATTGGCCGCAACGCAACAGCAAGCAACAAAACTGGCGGATGTACAACCTGCCGGATTTATTTTTCATTTATCGCGTTGCGGTTCCACCTTGATTTCCGGTTGCCTGTCCGAACTGGATTCCACCTGCGTCTTTTCTGAATCTCCTTTGCTTACGGAATTGTTGCTGGATAACCAATTAACAGCTGACGAACTGAAAACATCCCTGCGCACCTTTATTAATTTGCAAACCGCCGCTTTTCCCGCGCGTCCACAGATGATTATTAAATGGAACGCCTGGGATATTTTTCAATGGGAGTTAATTCGCGCTTTGTTCCCGCAAGTGCCTGCGATTTTTCTGGTGCGCGACCCGGTGGAAATCCTTGCATCGCACCAGCGCATGGCGGGGCGGCATATGGCGGGTGATTTTGCGCTTGGTGGATTGCATTCTGTATTTTCCGTGCAAGGTGCAGCGTTGAGTATGCTTGATTACAGAATTGAGGTGCTGCGCGTGCTGTTAGTGGAGATGGGTAAAAAATCGTTAAGCTCTAATAGCCTGGTGATTGATTATCAACAGCTGGATGCGCAACACTTGATAGGTGTATTGAACTTTTTTGGTTGTGCAATTGATCAACTTGGCTTTTTAAAAATACAAGAGCGCATGCGTTTCCATTCAAAAGCACCTCTACAGGTATTTGTTGATGATCGAATAAAAAAACAGCATTGCTTTAGTGCAGAAGAACAGGAGAGAATTAACGGATTCTTACTTGGGGCATATACTCAATTAACCGGATTGTCACATAAATCTCTTGGGGCAGTTATAAATGATTGTTGATATTTCTTTGCCCTTCGGGTTACAGCTGCGCGCAATGCAACTACAGGATAGTGAATTTACTGAGGCATTATTTGCATCTACGCGCGATTATCTTTACAGCATGCCCATTCCAAAAAATCAGGTTGATTTCCTGGTTAAGCAACAATTCCAGATGCAGCAAGCATCCTACGCATCGTCCTTCCCTCGCGCGGAAACTTTTATTGTTGAGCTTTATAGCAAGCCAGTTGGCAAGATTATTATCAATAACACCGCGGCAAGCCTTCATATTATTGATATCGCCTTGATAAGCGATGTGCGTGGCAAAGGGTTTGGTTCGGCGATATTTCGGGCACTGAAAAAACTGGCCTTGCAGGATGTTCGCCCTGTGCGCCTTGCTGTTGATCAGCAAAATAGCCGTGCAAAAAAATTGTATCTTGAACTTGGATTTGTGGTGAGTGAGTCGTCAGCAACGCACGATACCTTGTTGTGGAGTTGAAGATTTTATTTTTTGATGGTTGGTCTGTTATAAGGCGTAATTGGATCTTGCGAGATGGCTCCGTAGACTAATAGTGGAGTTATTCCGCCAATAGAATTGGTATAAAAATTAACCGATTGGTGTTTTTTAGAATATTGCCTAAAGTTGGATGGTATTTTTTGTAGAAAAGCAGATTTTCAATTGGGAGTTGTGTTGTTTTTGACAAGCTTGTAAATAAGTATCAAGCCTGATGAAACAGTGTAGGGACCGTGTGTGCATTAACTAAATCTTAAAATTATTAAGGAGAAAAAGATGTCTGAACCGTTTATTGGTGAAATCCGCATGTTTGCTGGTACTTTTGCTCCGCGTGGCTGGGCGTTTTGCCAGGGGCAGCAATTAGCAATTGCCAGCAATTCTGCGTTGTTTTCTATTTTAGGTACCACTTATGGTGGCAACGGTACTACCACATTTGCATTGCCGGATTATCGCGGTCGTGTTCCAACTGGTACAGGGCAAGGACCAGGCACTGACAATATCGCCTTGGGGCAGGTGGCAGGTAGTCCGAGTGTTACCCTTAATGGCAGTCAACTACCTCAACATACTCACGCTGCAACTTTCACTGGCACTGCTACTTCAATCAATAACAATATAAGTGTTGGTACCACTCATGCGGTAGCTAACGCGAATCCAACAAATGGTTCGACCGTTTATTTGACTGCTGCGGCTGCGGATTATGGTGGCGATGCGGTCACTATTAACGGTCTTTATTCCAGTACAGCACCTGCGGCGGGAGCAACAGCTACTCTGGCCGGTGGGAGTGCGTCAGTAACCCCGACGGGGACTGTTGCTGTTGCACCAGCGGGTAGCAGTACCCCTGTTTCTATCTATCAACCTTACGTTGGTATGAATTTTATTATTGCGCTTGACGGTATTTATCCTGCTCGCAACTAGATAAAAGCTGCGTTTGTAAAAAGCACCTGCGCAAATGTTCGTCAGAGTATTTGAGCCGGTGCTTTTGTGTAAGTGCTTGTAATCAGTAAAAAGGTTGCACTGGGATTATGTGAAAAACAAGTGAAGGGAAGCCAGAGAATTTAATTAACAGAGCAGATTTAGCAAACCAGTGACATCGTAAAAATTCATTAACCCGAAAGCAAAAGCCGCCAATGAAATCTCAAGGAAACACCATGTTACGTACTTACCTCAATAAATCTCAATCGAACAGTCCTCTGTCTGTTAAGTCCCAGCGCAAGATAGGGAATAAATTATTGTGGGGAGCTGCGTTAACGCTGATGGTTAATCATGCCGCTCATGCAGTACCAACTACTTTGGCTGATGGAGATATCGCGGTTTTGGGGTTGAACGGAGACGATTCTGCAGCGGCGCAACATTGGGCTTTTGTGGTCCTGCGTGATATTGGATCGGGTACTGTCATCCATTTCACTGATGCTGGTTATACCGAGTCGAACGCCTTTATGGTCAATGGGGTCAACGAAGGGCACATGAGCTGGACGCTAGCGAGTGACGTAAGCGCGGGCACTGTTTTTGTGGTAACCACCAGCACAGGTGGAACTGCGACCATGGCGACTGCAGCAGGTGCTGCAGTCACAGGAGTGACGGGTACAGTGGGTGGCTCCAGTGCGGCGTTTGTGGGGGCGGGAGATCAGATATTCGTTTACCAGGGAACCCAGGGAACGACAGCAGGTGCTACCTTCATCTACGGTTTCAACAACGGGCAACACGGTTCCTATAACGCCGGGACGGGTGCCTGGGTTGAAGCTCCAAACACTGTTACCTTGCAACAACAATCCTTTCGTCCTGCTGGTCTGACAGATGGAACCTCGGCAGTCGTGTTGACGACAAATGTAGGCAATACCTCCAGTGGCACTGATGGTGCTGGCGCAGTCTATGGTTTTGACAACATGCGCTATGGTGGCATCACTTCTGGTACTCAGGCACAACTCCTGGCCGCTATTGGCGATGCGTCCAATTGGCGCGGTGATAATGCGGTCACTTACGATTTTTCGGCCCAGTTTTCACTAGGCTTTACCGTAACACCACCTCTACCAACAGTTACTGATGCCCGCATTAGTATTTCCGGTGCTTCAGGCACTGGCGGCGCCTACAAAATTGGTGACACTGTCACCGCTACCTGGAACAACACGGCGGGTGGCGACAACAACACCGGCATTACCGGCGTAACTGTTGATTTTTCCCAATTTGGTGGCGGTGCTGCGGTTGCTGCGACCAATAGCAGCAACACTTACACAGCAACTTACACCATTACCTCTGGTGCCATTGACACCACCAACCGCAATGTCAGCGTAACGGCGACTAATGCTGGCGGTAATACAACAACCGCCGATACGACCAACGCCACTGTCGATAACGTTGCCCCTACGGTAACCGATGGACGCATCAGCATTTCCGGTGCCAGTGGAACCGGCGGCGCGTACAAAATTGGCGATACAGTAACGGCGACCTGGAATAACACAGCCGGTGGCGATAACAATAGCGATACCATCAGTTCTGTCACTGTGAACTTTACGCAATTTGGCGGTGGTGCGGCTGTGTCTGCATCCAATAGTTCAGGCACCTGGACGGCAACTTATACGATTGTTGCCGGTGCGATAGATAACACCAACCGCAATGTCACTGTAACGGCGACTGATAACGCGGGTAACGCAACGTCTACTTCGGATACTTCTAATGCGACTGTGGATAACATCGCGCCAGCCGTTAGCAGCATCACGCCGGCGGGCGGGGCAGTATCCAGCGATACCACAGTGGACTTTATTGTGGATTTCAATGAGTCAGTCAGTAATGTCTCCACTGATGATTTCACCCGCGTAGTAACCGGCTCGGCAGCGGGCACCATTGCCAGCGTTTCTGCTTCTTCCGGTGATCCAATTACGGTGACAGTCGGGGGAATTTCCGGTAGCGGTACGCTCAAAGTTAACCTGAATGCATCGACCAATGTGGTAGACGATGCGGGTAATAGCATTGCTGCTTATTCCGGCGGCACCACCCATACCGTGAATATCCTGACTGCACCTGATGCACCCACTATTGGAGCTGCCACTGCAGGTGATGGCCAGGTTTCGGTCGCCTTTACTGCACCGGCCAGCAACGGCGGTTCTGCAATTACCGGTTATACCGTCACCTCTAACCCCGGCGGTATTACCGGCGGCGGCAATGGTTTTACCATGTCACCGATTACTGTTTCTGGCCTCACTAACGGTCAGGCTTACACCTTTACGGTAACGGCAACTAACGCCATAGGAACTAGTACAGCCTCAGGCGCATCAGGTTCAGCAACGCCCAAGGCTGACCAAACGATTACCTTTGCGAATCCCGGGGCGCGGAACTTCGGCACCACACCGACCTTGAGTGCGACCACTACTGCCGGTTTAACGGTAACTTTCAGTTCTTCTACTACCGGTGTATGTACTATCACTTCCGGCGGTGCCTTGACCTTCGTTACCGCAGGTTCTTGTACGATTGATGCGGATCAGTCGGGTAATGCGTCCACCAATGCAGCGCCTACGGTGAGCCGTACCTTTACGGTAAATGCCGTAGTTCCCGGTGCACCAACCATTGGTACAGCAACCGCCGGTGATACCCAGGCGGATGTAGCCTTTACTGCACCGGCCAGCAACGGTGGTGCAACGATTACCGGTTATACCGTTACCTCTAACCCTGGCGGTTTTACCGGAACAGGTGCAGGTTCACCGATCACTGTGACCGGTTTGACCAATGGTGTGTCTTATACCTTTACCGTAACCGCGACTAACTCAGCGGGTACCGGTTCAGCATCGGGAGCGTCTAACTCGATTACTCCAGCATCACCGCAAGTGATTACCTTTGCTAACCCGGGCACACAAAGTTTTGGAACCTCTCCTGACTTGTCGATTCTGGGCGGGGGTGCGTCGTCTACCTCTGGCCTGACAGTGACCTTCACCTCATCCACTACTGGCGTTTGTACTATCACCAGTGCCGGGGTTCTGACTTTTGTTTCTACCGGTACCTGTACTGTCAATGCCGACCAGGCAGGCGATTCAACATACTTGCCAGCGCCCCAGGTGAGCCGTTCGTTTACGGTTAACCCTGCTAGCCAATCCATTACCTTTACCAATCCGGGAGCGCAAAGCTTTGGTGGCTCGCCAACCTTGGGTGCGA
This sequence comes from Gammaproteobacteria bacterium, assembly GCA_021151625.1. GTDB lineage: Bacteria > Pseudomonadota > Gammaproteobacteria > Pseudomonadales > Cellvibrionaceae > Cellvibrio. The sequence goes on from JAGKWY010000010.1 coordinate 14,210, forward strand.
CTTCTACCTCTGGCTTAACCGTGACTTTCAGCTCCTCAACTACCGGTGTGTGTACTATCACTTCCGGCGGTGCCCTGACCTTTGTAACTGCAGGCGCTTGTACGATTGATGCTGATCAGGCAGGTAATGCGACTACCAGTGCGGCTACTACTGTCAGCCGTACCTTTACTGTGAACGCGATAGTGCCGGGCGCCCCAACCATTGGTACTGCAACCGCCGGTGACACCCAGGCAGATGTGGCCTTTACTGCTCCCGCCAGCAATGGTGGTGCAACGATTACCGGTTATACCGTGACCTCTAACCCTGGCGGCCATACTGGAACAGGTGCTGGATCGCCAGTTACCGTTGCCGGTTTGACCAATGGTGTGTCTTATACCTTTACTGTGACAGCGACCAACTCAGCCGGTACTGGTGGGGCGTCTGCACCATCTAACTCGATTACCCCTGCATCACCACAGGTGATCACCTTTGCTAACCCGGGTGCGCAAAGCTATGGCACTGCGCCAGATTTGTCGGTATTGGGTGGCGGGGCTTCGTCTACCTCAGGGTTAATAGTAGCCTTCACCTCATCCACAACCGGGGTTTGTACCATTACCAGTGGTGGAATACTGACGTTTGTGACGGCAGGCACCTGTACGATTAATGCGAATCAGGCGGGTAATACGCAGTATTTGCCAGCGCCTCAAGTGAGCCGTTCGTTCACTGTTAACCCAATAGTTCCCGATGCGCCAACCATTGGTACCGCTGTTGCAGGTGACACTCAGGCGAGCGTGGCATTTACTGCACCAACCAATACTGGTGGTACAACCATTACCGGTTATACCGTGACTGTTAGCCCACCGGATGTAGCGCCGGTCAATGGCGCTGGCTCACCGATTGTGGTGACCGGCTTAACTAATGGACAGGCTTATACCTTTACCGTGACGGCGGATAACTCTGCCGGTACTGGCCCGGCATCTGGTGCGTCCAACTCGATTACACCCAAGGCAACGCAAACCATCACCTTCAATAACCCGGGTGCACGAAACTTTGGTACTACGCCGACATTTACCGCTACCTCGGATTCCGGTTTGACGCCTACTTTTACTTCCTCCACAACTGGCGTTTGTACGATTACCGGTGTTGGGGCGGTGACCTTTGTGACGGCGGGAACCTGTACCATCAATGCTGACCAGGCGGGCAATGGCAGTTATCTGGCGGCAACCCAGGTGACACGCAGCTTTACCGTGAATGCGGTAGTACCGGGTGCTCCAACGATTGGTACCGCAACCGCTGGTAATACCCAGGCAACCGTGACCTTCACGGCACCAGCATCTAATGGTGGTGTAGCTATTACCGGTTATACGGTGACCTCGAACCCAGGTGGAATCGTTCGTGCGGCAACTGCATCGCCCTTCACCTTTACCGGGCTGACGAATGGCACCAGCTATACCTTTACCGTTACAGCAACTAACAGTGCCGGTACTGGTGCTGCTTCGGCTGCTTCCAATGCGGTGACGCCATCCTTGCCGCCAAACTCTGCTCCAGTGATTACGCAGGGCGGTTCGGTCAGCGTGACTATGAGTGAAGACGGAACACCAACGCCATTTAGCCTGAGCTTGAGTGCGACTGATGCCGATAGCGATCCACTGACCTGGAGTATCAGTAGTGTTGCGCAACACGGCAGCGCCAGTGTTTCTGGCGGTAGTGTCGGCTATACGCCAACGGCTAATTACAATGGCAGCGACAGTTTTGTGGTACAGGTCAGTGATGGCAGTGCAACTGCGAGCACAACAGTTAATGTCACAGTTACTGCAGTGAATGACTTGCCACTCATTAGCGGCACGCCCGCTACAAGTCTGGATCAAGACACGGCTTACAGTTTCACACCAACAGCGAGTGATCTGGACACAGCTGATGTGTTGACCTTTAGCATCGCCAATAAACCAACCTGGGCCAGCTTCAATACTGCAACTGGCGCTTTGACCGGAACTCCGGCGGGTACAGATAGCGGCAAAACTATTGGCATAGTGATTAGCGTGAGTGATGGCACTGCGAGCGCGGCCCTGCCGGCGTTTGATATCGAAGTTATCTCTACTATCGACCCGCTTCAGCCAATCGTAACTGCACCGGCAAATCTTGAGCTCAATGCTATTGGTTTGTTTACACCGGTGAATTTGACGCAATTGTTGGGAGTAGGGCCAAACACCAGCCCGGCCGAGGTTGAGCAAATGCTGAAAGCTATGGCCACAGATGGTGTTAGCGGTAATAGCTGCTGTACCACGGTTGTAGTTGGACTTACCGGTAACTTCCTGCTGCTGCCGCCAGGCCGCCATGAAATTAAGTGGAAAGCGACGAATGCGGTAGGCGTTAGCGGTGAGGCTACCCAGATTGTAGATATCAAACCCCTGGTATCGCTGAGTAAATCGCAGGTTGCTGTGCGTGGTAGCGATGTAGAGTTCCGTGTACTGCTGAATGGACCTGCACCAGAGTACCCACTTAGTATTCCTTACTCAGTTGATGCATCAACAACTGCTACAGCAAGCGAGCATAACCTGAGCAGTGGAACGGCTACCATTTCCCAGTCTGGACAAGTGGAAGTGGCTATTCCGGTTAGTCTTGCTGCAGTGACAGGTTTTAGCGATAGTCAATTGGTAGTAGTGCTTGGAGGAGGTATTAACGCTGGCTCTGCCAATCGCCATGTGATTGATATTCGCCAGGGGAATGTACCTCCGGTGGTGAGTCTCAGCATTAGTCAGGGCGGGGTGAATACCAGCCTGATAACCCCGGCAGGTGGGCCTGTAACAGTAACGGCCACTGTCACCGATGCTAATAAAGACGACACTCATGCCTTTGATTGGTCTGCTACGAGTGGACTGGCCGATACGGATGGCAACTCAACCAATGCCAGCAGAACCTTTGACCCTGCCGGCCTGACTGGCAGCCATCAATTGCAAGTCAAGGTAACTGATTCTGGCGGTGCAAACGTACAGGCTTCGGCTTACTTCCGTGTTGTGTCCTCACTACCAGTACTGGATGTAAATACTGATACTGACCAGGACGGCATTGGCGATAGCCTGGAAGGTACAGGTGACACAGATGACAATGGTATTCCGGATTATCTGGACAATATGCCGTCACCCAACATACTGCCGCAGCAGAGCAACACCACTAACGCTTACCTGATTGAGTGTGACCCGGGTGTACGTTGTGGTTTGGGGCTGTTTGCACGCAGTGGTAATTCTGGCGGTGTGCAGATTCTGGACCAGGAAGTTGGCACCTTGACTGATTTGGTCGTTGACCCGGCGTTTGAGCCTGTTGGCGGTGTGTTTGACTTTGCTATCCGCGATTTACCGACTCCTGGCCAATCTGTCCGTGTGGTGATTCCTCAGCGCTCGGCAATTCCGGCCAATGCGGTGTATCGCAAGTACCAACGTGGTCGTTGGGTAACCTTTATCACCGATGCTGATAACGCAGTGCATTCAGCAGAGGGAACCCCGGGTTATTGCCCACCACCAGGCTCAGCAGATTGGAAGTCAGGTTTAACTGCGGGCCATACCTGCGTTCAATTGACCATTGAAGACGGTGGTCCTAATGATGATGACGGCTTGGTTAACTCCGCAGTCGTTGACCCTGGTGCAGTGAGTGTTGCCCAGGAGCTGCCACCAAAACCAGAACCACCCAAACCACCGGTGCAAGTTAACTCCAAGGGCGGCGGTAGTATGGGCGGATTGTGGATTGCATTACTTGGCGGTTTGTTAATGTTCAGAAGAATCAAGCATCGCCATTGGTTGGCTCTGGTTGCACTCTTATCCAGTCACAGCCAGGCGCAGAAGGCGGAGAATTTTTATCTGCGTGCCGATGTGTTTTCAGCAGAGTCCACTCAGGAAGAAGAAGACTTTAATGGCGCACTGACCAGTGCCGGGCATGAGTTCAGTATCGGTAAATACGATGCGGATCGCACAGGCTTCCAACTGGCTGTTGGCTACAACTGGAACAATTTTACCTATACCCAGTTTGGTTATCTGGATCTGGGGGATGTGCAAGTTGATTTATTGTTGGATGGTGATGCTGATCAGCAGGCGTTTGCTGCTGATCTGGCCGATGAATACCCAATTACTGCTACAGGCGTAACCCTGGTGCAAGGGGTTAAGTTGGGTTTGGGGGAGACGGTTAAACTCGGCTTTGAAGCAGGGGTTTATCTCTGGGAAGGCGAGGTAGATGTCAACGGTCTTCCTTTCTCAATTGCAGAAGACTCGGGTACGGATCCACTCGCTGGCGTGTTATTGGATTTGCCCTTGGGCGACCACTTCACACTAGGCATTGGCATGCGTCGGGTATTCTTTAGCAAACAGGAAGTAAACCTCTACTCTTTCGGTAGCAGCTACCACTTCTAATCTCAATACTGGTGTGATTAATTCTTGAATTAATCACACCAGTTTCACTTAACCTGAATTAGCTTTTTACGCTGGTTCTGCGTCTTTTAAGTCCAATCAGTGTGAGTAAGCTGACAAGCAATAAAGCCATGGGATTAGGTTCAGAAACTGTGGCTGTTGCTCCCACAGAATCGCGGCCGCTCATCATCATGTCTGAGATTATGCGCCAGGTGCGAAACTCACCCGTTGTGCCTACGCTAAAATGTTGAGATCCGGTTGCAGAGGTTGTTAAAGCGTCAACGGTAGGAACACCTGTCATTTGGGATCTGAAATTTGGAATCCAGGGTTTGTAGTCGGAATAAACGGTAACATCATTGTCGACGTCAGTAATTTCTACTTGTACAAAAAAGGAGAGCCAATCGCTTGCAGCCTCTTTTTTACCGAAAAAGTCGTAACTGTAGTCGAAGGTTAATACATCTGTATAAACCTCAAATAACGCCATGGTGTTGAATGATACGGATGTGCCCATTGTCCCGGTAGTTTGGTTTACAGCTTTAAGGCTACCTGAGCTGTTCCCGCTAGTTGGATCCCAGGTTGCAGATAAGTGTGAATCACCCACAGTGAGATCACCCGAATAACTTGAGTCTAGAAAGGCTTGGGTTTCATTAAACGGGTCAAATGTCATAATGGAACCGAAATAGCCACCTGAGTACGGGTAACTGATAGTCTTGGGGGCAACATCAAAGCTCCATTCAAAGCTACTTTGAGCAATAACAGTTGCTTGCGTTTGTACACTAAGCAGTGATGCGAGTAACGCAGGGGCGAGCATACTTAATTTTTTGATCACGATTTTTTCTCCTTAAATTTCCGATGAACACATTTCTCACGAAAGCCCGTAAACAAGCTATTCGATGCGGAAATAACATTATATTGATGAGGTGCAAAAGCTGTATCGGAGCAGTCAGCAAATCAATGCAGTGTTAATGAAGAGCACACTATTATTTGTTGAGCTCCACTGACGCGAAGGAGGTTGGGAGTTAATTTACCGACGTTCCATCGTGGCGCGCCGATCATAACTCAAACGACGTGATATTTTTGGTTTTTTTAATTGCCGGCTATTTCTTTAAAAAGCCGGCCAGTTTCACCAACGCTCTCTCCACCCGTGCATTCCACTCGCACGCACAAGACAAGCGCACAAAGGATGTATATTTCTTGCTGGCTGAAAAAATCGGGCCGGGGGCAATACTAATTCCCGCTGCCAGTGCTTGCCTCGCCAACTCAAAACTATCGATATTGCCTGGCAATTCAAGCCAGATTACAAAGCCGCCTTGGGGCTGGCTGATCTTGGTACCTTCAGGAAAAGTTTCTATCACTGCTTTGGTCATGCGCGCTACTGCTTGCGCATAGTCGCTACGCACTCTACGCAGGTGGCGCTCGTATTGGCCGTTCTCCAGCAACTCAGCAACTGCAAGTTGCGGCACTGTCGCCGTCGCCAGGTTTAAAACATATTTCAGGTATTCAATGCGCGGTTGGTGAATTCCGCCTGCAATCCAACCTACGCGCAACCCCGGCGACAAGCTTTTGGAAATCGAGCTGCACAGGATTACATTCTCATCCAACGCTTTGAGCAGGGAAGGGCGTACCTGGCTAAAACCAAGGTCGCTGTAAATATCATCTTCAATCAGTGCAACTCCGCGTGCTTTTAACATGCTTACCAAGCGTTGCTTGTTAGCGTCGGGCATGGAGCAGCCGAGCGGGTTGCTGAAGTTGGGGGTGACTACGCAGGCCTTTACCGGCCAGCGGCTTAGGGCCAGTTCCAATGCCTCCAACGACATGCCCGTTTGCGGGGTGGCGGGGATTTCCAACGCCTCTAATCCGAGTGATTCTATGACTTGCAGTAACCCGTAGAAGGTGGGCGATTCAATAGCGACTACATCACCGGGCTGGGTGACCGCGCGCAATGCCAGGGTCAATGCTTCCTGGCAGCCGTTGGTGATAATCAGGCTGTCCGGGTGGACGGCGCAGCCAGCTTCGGCCAGGCGGCGCGATAACTGCCGACGCAATTCGGGCGCACCGGGCGAGAACTCGTAATTGGCGGAGCGAACCCGCTGTTGCCGCACGACCTTGGTCAATGCCTGCTCTATAGCGCGGGTGGGTAAAAACTCACTGGCCGGAACGGCGGCGCCCAGTTGCACTATGCTGGGGTCATTAGCCGCCTTGACCAATTGCAGCACCATATCCTGACCGCTAACCGGGGCGGGGCGCATAGTGGTTACATGTACTCGCGGCGCTTGCACCTGTGCCAGTGGGCGTGCTTTTACATAGAAGCCGGAGCGATTGCGCACCTCTAACAATCCCCAATCTTCCAGTTGGCGGTAAGCGGAGATAACCGTAGCAATACTTAGCTGGTGCTGCTGTGCCTGCTGGCGTACCCCCGGCATGCGGTCGCCGGGTTGAAAACCGCCGGTTTGAATTAACCCGGCGAGGTCATCGGCCAGTTTGCGATACAAAATATCCATAGATGCAGCCCATAGGTACAGTTTTAGCCTGATTGAGTAGGTACAGATTTATTATTTATTTAATCTGTACCGTATCAATTTACATAAATTGAAACTGTAATGGTTATTGCTCGCAAAATAAACTGCTTTTACTGTTTAGCTATCTAACTTCACAAATTAAGTCAGCGATCAGTTGTTGATCCCAAAGGAGGGACTATGCCTTTTCCCCTGTATCTGGTGGATGCCTTTATCGACCAGCCATTTAGTGGTAACCCGGCGGGTGTCTGCCTGTTGCCAGAGGAGCAAGCTGCCCAATGGATGCAGCAGGTCGCAATGGAAATGAACCAGGCGGAGACTGCGTTTGTCTGGCCAAAAGCCGATGGCAGTTATGGCTTGCGCTGGTTTACGCCGCAAGTAGAGGTAGATCTGTGTGGGCACGCCACTCTGGCGGCAGCACATGCGCTCTGGCAGGAGGCAAACGAGCAGGGCTCAATTATTCATTTTCACACCCGCAGCGGTGTATTAAGTGCTAAGCGCATTGAGGGTGAAATCCAATTGGATTTTCCCTGCGATCAACCAAAAACCCGCGAGCTACCACCTGAGTTGCTGACTTATTTGGGCAAACCACCCGTGTGGTTTGGTCGCGGTCGCGATGATTTGTTATTGGTGTTGGAAAGTGCCGCTGAGGTAGAGAATTTTATTCCTGATCTGCAGCTGATCAATGCAATTACCGAGCGCGGTTTGATTATCACTGCACCTGGCGACACAGGTTCCGGGCTGGATATGGTCTCGCGCTTTTTCGCACCGAAAGTCGGAATTGTAGAGGATCCGGTCACTGGTTCTGCGCACTGTTTACTTGCGGTTTATTGGGGCTATCGCCTGGGGAAAAAATTATTGCGCGCGCGCCAGGCATCATCGCGCGGTGGCTTATTAACTCTGGAATTGCAAGGGGAGCGCGTGCTCCTGAGTGGTAAAACCAAAACTATGTTGAAAGGTGACTTTTATGGTTGAGTTAGGCATGGCTAATTCTTCCGGTGCGCTATCGGCAACTGCAATGTCCGCAGCGGAAATTTCTACCAGCGAAATGCCCACAAGGGCTGCGCCCGTATGCTGGTTAAATGGCAAATTGGTTGCACCTGAGCAAGCAACAGTATCGGTCTTTGATCATGGGTTGTTGTATGGCGACGGTGTGTTTGAAGGTATTCGTTTTTACAACGGTAAACCATTTCGTTTGCAGGCGCATCTTGAGCGATTACTGCTTTCCGCGCGCGCAATTGCATTGGAAATCCCTTACAGCATTGAAGCGCTTACACAAGCGGTGTTGAACACTATTGCAGCAGCGCCATCGGCTAACGGTTATATGCGGTTGGTGGTGACCCGTGGTGTGGGGCCGCTCGGTATAGATCCATCGCGCTGCCATGCGCCACAAGTATTTATCATTGCCGATGCCTTGCATATGGTGAGTGAGCGTGTTCGCACGCAAGGGGCCAAAGTGATTATCGCCGCAACGCGTCGTTTGGGTGCGGATGGTCTTGATCCGCGCATCAAAAGTTTAAATTACCTCAACCATATTCTTGCGCGTATGGAAGCTACTCATGCCGGCGCTGATGAAGCGATTTTGTTAAACAGTGCGGGCCGAATTGCCGAGGGTAGTGCAGATAATATTTTTATCGTGAAAAAAGGTGAGCTGTTAACGCCACCGGTCATTGAAGGTGCTTTAGATGGAATTACTCGTCAGGTGGTATTGGAAATCGCGGAAAAATTGCAGATTAAATTTCGCGAAGTTCCACTTGCGCCTTACGATTTATTCACGGCGGATGAATGTTTTCTCACGGGCACAGGTGCGGAATTAATTCCGGTTGGTTATGCCGATGGCCGCGCAATTCCGCATTGCCCAGGCCCTGTTTATCACCGTCTGGCAGCGGCGTTTAAAGAAATTGTTAGCAGTTAACAGCGAGTGTCTGCATACTGATCGGTACATCAGTTATTTGGGTTCTGCCATTCATGCGCGATATTAAAAATATTGATTTGAATTTATTAAAGGCATTGGATGCCTTGCTGGATGAGCGCAGTGTTACGCGTGCGGCAGAGCGGCTGTCGCTGACCCAGCCGGCGATGAGTGGCATGCTGACGCGCTTGCGTGAAAGTTTTAATGATCCGCTGTTCGTGCGCTCGCAGCGCGGTATTGTGCCCACGCAACGTGCACTGGAATTGGCTGGCCCAGTTAAACAAGTGTTGGCGGAAATCGCCGTACTGCTCACACCGGCAGAGTTTGATCCATCCACAGCGGAAATGACTTTATCAATCGCCGCTACGGATTACGCATTGCAAGCGGTGGCGGTGCCGTTTGTGTTGGAATTAAAAAAGCGCGCACCGCATATACGCGTGGCTTTGTTGCCTATTGAAAACGAAAATCTGCACACGCAATTGGAGCGCGGTGATCTCCAACTGGTGTTGCTAAGCCCTGCGAATAGTCCACCGGATTTACATGCACGCCGTTTGTTCGATGAAGAATATGTGTGCGTAATGCGTGACGATCATCCTGCGGCGAAAGCGCCGCTTTCGCTCGATGAATTCTGCCAACTTGAGCATGCACTTTTCTCCTATAACGGTGGCTGTTTCAGCGGCGCAACCGATGAGGCCCTGGCAAAGATTGGGCGTGAGCGGCAAGTGATGCTCTCGGTAAAATCGTTTTTGGTAATGACCAATATCGTGCGCGCCAGTGATCTCATCTCGGTTGTTCCCAAACGGCTGGTTGAGCATCTTGATGGCTTGGCAATGCAGGAAACGCCGCTGCGAGTTGAGGGTTTTGCGTTAGTGGCCGCATGGCATGAACGAACCCATAAAGATCCAGCTCAGCGTTGGATTCGCGACCTGTTGTTCGAACTGTTTGTTTGAGTTGATCGTTTGAATTGATTGTTTGAATTGATTGTCACCCGGTAGCGGCTGGGCTGATTAGCAAAAGTGCCCAGATATAAAAAATCCTGATGATAGCTATAAGAAAATAGGATTTTTTATATACCTGAGGGACGGTTACTCTGCATGGCATAAACCCTGTGCAGTAAAACCTGCTTTCTCTGGAGACTTCTATGTCCTCACTCTTTACTCGTTTCAAACTCAAAGATATTGAATTGCGTAACCGCATTGCGGTGCCGCCTATGTGCCAATACATGGCCACCGACGGCTTCAGCAACGATTGGCATCTTGCGCATTACAGCAGCATTGCACGCGGCGGTGCCGGTTTGGTGATTGTCGAGGCAACCGCCGTATCCCCCGAAGGGCGCATTTCTCCCGGCTGTCTCGGCCTGTGGAATGACGAGCAAGCTGCCGGCCTTGCGCAAATTGCCAGCGCGATTAAAAAAGCCGGTGCGGTTCCCGGAATTCAGATTGCGCACGCCGGCCGCAAAGCCAGTGCCAATCGCCCCTGGGAAGGTGACGACCATATCCCCGCGAGCGATCCGCGCGCCTGGGAAACTATTTCGCCATCGCCCGTTGCCTTTGGTGGCGAACTGGATAAGTTACCGCGCGAGATGAGTGTTGCTGATATCCAGCGCGTCTGCGCCGATTTTGCCGCAGCGGCGCAACGCGCACTGGACGCTGGTTTTGAATGGCTGGAATTGCATTTCGCCCACGGTTACCTCGCGCAAAGTTTTTTCTCGGTACACGCGAATCAACGCACCGATGAATACGGTGGCAGTTTTGAAAACCGCAGTCGCTTTTTATTGGAAACGCTCGCCGCTGTGCGCGCAGTCTGGCCGGAAAATTTGCCGTTAACTGCGCGTTTTGGTGTTATTGAATACGATGGTCGCGATGAAGAAACATTGGCAGAATCCATTGCACTCACCAAGCAAATGCGCAAAAACGGCCTGGATATGTTGAGTGTAAGTATTGGCTTCTCTACGCCCAACGCAAACATTCCATGGGCACCGGCATTTCTCGCACCCATTGCGGAAAAAGTTCGCAACGCGGCAGATCTGCCCGTGTCATCGGCATGGGGTTTCAGTACGCCAGCATTGGCCGAGCAAGCAGTTGCAAATAAACAATTGGATCTGGTCATGGTCGGTCGCCCGCACCTTGCAAATCCGCATTGGCCTTACCTGGCGGCACGCGAACTCGGTGTTGATAAACCCTCCTGGGTATTGCCAGCTCCCTATGCGCATATTTTACATATAGCTATTGGATTGATTATGCTGTGGTTTGTTGAGTAGAAAAATCTATGCGATGCATATTGTGTGGGCTATTAATTGTTTTCCTCTGCGCATCAGGTTGCACCACTGCAAATAAGTCGGCAGTTCCCGTCTACGTTTACCATCACTTTTCCCCGTTTGTAATAGAACAACAAACTGATTTAAGCGAGTTGTTTGTCGAATATTTAAATCGCCACACCAGTTACCGCTGGCAGCTGGTTGTATTAAGTCGTGCAGAGTTAAATCACTGGCGTCAGCAGGGGCGTCCTGCGGTTATTTTATGGTCCAACCCGAAATGGTTTGGCAATACCCCCGATTTAAAAATCAGCGAACCTTTACTGTGGGACGCGGATGTATTGGTATTTAATCGCCAGCATCCCTTGGTGGGAAATTTCCCCTCCGCAATAATCAATAAATCATTCTGCGCCGTAGCGGGTCATCGCTATCTGGCACTGGAATCCTATATTGCCGATGGTATTGTGAAAGTTATTGAGCGCAATTCGCAAAGCGAGTGCGTTCAGTTGCTAATGTCCGCCAGGGTTGATTTTATTCAAGCCGAAAAAAGTAATTTATTTACTGAACATACCGAATTATTAAAAAGTGACATAGGGTTTATTGAACCTGCGATCGATAATTTCCAGCGTTTTGTATTGGTGGATGATTTTTATAGTTATGTGTTGCCACAGCTCAATCAAGTCATTATTGATCTGCACAAAGATAAGCAATGGCAAACAGAATTGGAAAAAATAGGTGAATCCCGCTTTGTGGATTTATTTGAATTAAACCTTGAGGATTTAATGAAGGTGGAAATGCCGGATTAATTTTTTAAGGAAAGCAATAGGTTAGTTAGTTTTTTAAGGTGGAGTAGTTTTGCATGGCAAGCCGTCGAGCAGATTGAATAGTTACCTTTTTAGAAAAATAGGCGATTCTGGTGTGTGGAAAAGTACAATTGCCTGATTACCACTCAGACAGCACACTGATCTCCATCCTAAATCAGAAAAGTCTTTATGTAGAATTTCGTCGGGTTTAATTAATGATGCCCGTGTTCTTGTGACGTAAAAAATTAAGTCAATTTCATTTTTAATATCAATATATTGCTTGCTTTGTGATTTTTTATTGGCTTCATCAACCACTAAATCGTAAATTTTTGCTACAGGCGGGATATCTTCACCGATAGTTGGAAATTTCAAATCTGCGGTAGTACTTGCTTGTTCAGCATCTTTAAACGTTTCTCTGGTGTAAGCCGTTAGGCGGGTGCCAGGATTGCATATCTCTTTCACTTGAAAACGTGCAGTTCTAAAAATAACATCAATTTTGCTAGCTTGTTCCGGTGAAATTAATTCATTTTCATTAAAAACAACGGATAAGTTTTCTAGAAACTCGGAGACTACCCAGCGCTCTCTATCGATCTTCCCTTTGTTTGAAAAGAAATCCCGATCGTCTTTTGTTTTTGCTTTGTAGTCGCTGAGCCATTCTTTATCGTCCATTTTCTTTACCTATGTTGATCTATGACAACAGATGGGTTTGCAGTACAAATACTGCCCGTTCTCGGTTACTGAGTAGCTTAATGGATACCTGGTCTGGACGGTAGCTACTGCTTGCGTACAGAAATAAGTACAGATAGCATAGGCCTTTACTGATCCTCCTGAGGAGATGACTATGGATACCATGAGCTATACCGCCTTTCGCAATGAACTGGCGAAGGTGCTGGATAAAGTAAACGATGATCATAAACCCGTGTTGATTACCCGCCAAAATGGCAAGCCGGCAGTAGTGATTAGCCTGGAAGATTTTCAAGCCTATGAAGAAACAGCGTATTTGATGGCGAGCCCTAAAAATGCGCAACGTTTAAATGATGCAATTAACCAGGTGAACGCAGGGAATGCGACACGACGGGGGCTGATTGAGGAATGATATTAGCGTGGGCTGATCATGCCTGGGATGACTATCTCTATTGGCAAGAAATCGACAAAAAAATGCTAAAACGTATTAACACTCTGATTAAGGATATCCAGCGTCAGCCGTTTGCGGGGCTAGGTGATCCAGAGCCGCTTAAGCATAACTGGTCAGGTTATTGGTCACGGCGAATTGATCGTGAGCATCGGCTAGTGTATCGCGTTGAAGGGAAAGTTATCACAGTAGTCCAGTGTCGTTATCACTACTAAAAAATACAAAAGGCCGGTTGTTAAACCGGCCTTTTCATTTTGTACTTATCAACGCCTATTAAAACTTCGCACGCAAACTCAATTTCACATTACGTGGTTCGCCGTAGCGGTTGGAGGTGGTGGAGAGGTAGGAGTAGTATTGTTCATCCAGGGCGTTGTCGGCATTGAAGGCGACGGTCAGGGTGTCGTTAATTGGGTAGCTGGCCATGAAGTTTACTAACCAATAAGCATTCTGTTGTGCAGACAAACTTCCGTAACGACCTACGAGCCATTCGCTTTGATAATTGGCACCAACACCAAGGGTTAATTGGTTGTCGAAGCGGTAGGTGGTAAAGGTGCGCAATATGTGTTCCGGGGTGGTTTCATTAAATACGCGGCCGCCGTTCACCGGATCTTTTTCGTATTCGGTGGTGTTGTAGGTGTAACCGAGAATTACATTTAAATTATCGGTAATTTCACCGCGCACTTCAGTTTCAATCCCCTCACTGATGACTTTTCCCGCTGAAATATTGCAGTAGCCTTCACCACCATTGAACGCGCAATCGCCCTTACTGTTTTCATCGCGAATTGAACGGTTAATTTGATTGGTTCTGAACGCGGCTACAGAAGCGATTACTTTGTCGTTGTTGAAGCTGCCTTTTATTCCCGCTTCATAAACATTTCCCTGGATAGGTTTTAAAATATCTGTGGGAGTCGCGCCTTTTGCATTTTGCACTACAAATGAATCGGTGAAACTGGCGTAAGCGGTATAGGTTTCATTAAACGTGTAGGTTAAGCCCACGTAAGGTGTTGCAACATTATCCTTTGAGTAGGTAGTGCGACGGCTTTCTACAAATTGATTGGTCACGTTGCTTTTGTAGCGAGAATCGAATTCAAAATCACTTTGTCTTACACCCACAATTAAATTGAGTGGATCGGTAATGCTAAAGCGCGATGCAATATAAATCCCGGTCTGCTGGCGATCTTCGAATGATTGGCCGCCGTCCAGCTCATAGCGCGGTGCGATATAGGGTAAGTCGTAGGGGCTGTAAGTATTTAAATCGACTGTCAATAAGGGTTTTGGTGCTGTGCCGACACGATTCCATAAGGTGTAGTCATTTAACACCGAATCCCAACTGCTCCAGCGGCCGGGAATATCACTTTTTTGCGAGTTAAAGCCAATCACCAGTTCATGGCTGCGACCAAATAAATCGTAATTGCCTTTGGTAAATAAATCGTACACATCCAGGGTTTGATCGTATTGGTAGGCATATTTGTTGACGTTGCCTTTGGGATTGGCTGGGTCAAAAGCGGCAGTAGCGACCGGTGCCAGGCTGGTGAACACCATATCCATATTAATATTGGCGCGCACGTACGTGCCTTTGAAAGACCAGTCTTCATTGAAGTTGTGCTCTACACCAATAAATACATCTTCGTTTTCTTTATCCCAAAAATCGAAAGCATTACAGCTGCAATTTTCGCGACTGAGTTTTAAATCTTCACCGGTTTTTGGATTGCGCGGTAAATTGTGCGCGCCGATTGCATCTTCTGCCTGGCGTTTGTAGCTGAGGGTTAATTCGGTGTTATCGGTTAAATCGGCGCTGATAATGCCGTAGGCAAGATCAATGGTGCGCTCTACGGCGGTCATGTAAGAGTTTGCATCCTGATAAGCCACTACCGCGCGACCGCGCACTGATCCACTCTCATTTAATTTGTTGGATACATCTGCTTCGACGCGATACATATCCCAAGAACCATAAGTAATGGCGCCGTTGGCTTGAAAATCGAGCGTCGGTTTTTTGCGAATAATATTGATCGCACCTGATGGCTCACCCGAGCCCTGCATCAAACCAGCGGCACCGCGCAATACCTCAACACTTTCAACCAGGGCCATATCCGGTTTGGACGCGGCAACGTTAGACGCGTTAATCGGAATTCCATCGTACTGCAACAGGTTGGAGTTCCAACCATCGCCCAGGTTAAAACCGCGCACGGAAAAATTGGTTCGTTCCGAGTTGTCGCCTGTCAAAATAATTCCGGTGGTTTGCAGCAATAATTGCCCGAGGTTGGTTGCGCCCAAGGCTTCGATTTGTTGGCGATCCACCACGGAAATAGATTGCGGCGTGCTTTTTACATTCAGATCCAGCTTGGTGGAGGCGCTGGCTTGGTTGTCACCAGCATGGAGAACATACACCTCTTCAATGGATTCGTTGGCGGAAGAGCGCTTTTTAGCGGCTTTGGTTTTTTGTTGCGTTGAGCTTTTGGCTGATTGTCCGGCAGTTGCTGTAGCCTGTTGCGCCAGAGCAGAGCCGCTGCTCAGGCTCAGGGCTATCAATATGGCGAGAGAGGTTTTTAGTGGCGCTGTGCGCCCGTGGATTTTGCAGTGCATCTTGTCTATGGCTCCTAATTGTGAAGAATTATACGCCATTGTAAAGTATTGCTAAATGATAATAAATATCAAGTGTGTTTGTTTCTTATAAATGAGAACAAAATAGTAAAAACAGGGGATGGGGGGTAAGTTGGAAGGATTGGCAGGGCTCCGGGGGCGCTTGATGTGCCCGCAGTGAGCCCTTTATTCAGTAAGGAAGGAAAATAACACTTAAGTTAAAACGTATAACTCAACCCTAAAAAGTAGCTGCTGCCACTATAGGTAGTACCGTAGAGGCGATCACTGCTGTCGGTATATTGCTCTTCTCGCTGGTTGGTGAGGTTGATGCCTTCCACAGTGAATTTGAGTTGATCACTCCATTTGTAAAATGCAGATAAGTCCCAGCGGGTGCTGGCGTGGTAGCCGCGTTCGTCTTCATCTGAAAGCCCACCCTCGACATTCCAAATGTAATTATCGCGGTAATTGGCCGACAGGCGTGCGCCCCAGTTTCCTCGCTCGTAGTAAAGGGTGGCATTGGCTGCATTGCGCGATAAACCGATGAAATCCTTGGTTTGGGTTTCACTGGTTGCCTGCACATTGCGATAGGTAGCTGTACCGCGTGCAAGGGTGTAATTGGTGATGATGCCGAGGTGGTTGAATGGGGTAGGTAAAAAATCCAGATCGCGGTAAAACGACAGCTCCATTCCTTTAAAGCGGGTAGAGTCGCCATTTACCGGGCGCGCATAGGCGTAAATAGTGTTGGAATCTTGTCCGTTACCGAGGAAAGAAAGCGGGTAGCCAGTCTCGCCATAGGGTACCCGTACAGTTTCATCTACCACAAACTGATCAAGCGCTTTGGAAAATAGTGACAGGGACAAATAACCTATCTCGTTGAAGTAATGCTCCAGTGCGAGATCCAGGCTTGTGGCGGTGATAGGTTGCAAATCCGGATTACCCGCTTGTATGGATAACCCGGACGGGCCATCGGGGTTGTTGCGGATGGTTGCCGAGGCGGAAAGACGCTCGGTATCCGGGCGGGTGATATTGCGACTGGCACTGGCACGGATGAGTGTTCGCTCATTCAGGTTCCAGGCCAGGTTAGCGGTTGGCAGAAAGTCGTTGTAGTCGCCATTTCTACCGATGCGCATGGCTTGCAGCATGCCGTGGGTAGTTACCCTGGTTTGGAAATAGCGCAAGCCAATGTTTCCCTGCAAAGGGCGGCTGAATAATTGGTTTTTCCAGGTGTATTGCGCATAGGCGCTACGAGTTTGTTCAGTGACGTCAAAGGTTTCTGCATCTACCGGGATGGAGTCATCCAATTGGCCTGACAAGCCATAAAAACCCTGGGTGTTTTTTACCTGCGCTACTACCCAGTCAATATCCTTATGTTGGCTGGAAGGGACAGCAAAACTCTGGATCTGATTAGTAACACCACTATTGAGTGGCGTGGGTTGCACGCTGACATAATCATTGTCCAGATAGCCGATGCTATCGCGGAAAAACTCCTGGTAAGCCAGGCCCAGCTCCAGATTGGCCTCATTATCGAGATCGAATTTAATTGTTGTTTTCATCTGGCTAAGTTCGCTGATTTTGTAACTCTCGCGAAAATCCAATTCACGCAATGTCCAGTTAGCTGGATTGTTGGTATTAAAATCATAGGTGTTTTTACCGTAAAACCGGTCGTGGCGAAAATCGGTAGTAATACTGCCGGTATGTACCAGATAAGCCTTATCGCTTACCGGAATCTCCAGATTCGAGCGCGATTTGCCCAGTAGCCCGGTGAGCTGGACGCTATCGCTTAGCTGCCATTCCGCATCGGCTACCAGATTGTAGAAGCCGGTGTCCTGCTGATCGATGCGGCTTTCCGACACCAGGGTAAGGTTACTGAATTCACCATAAACCACCTCCAGGTCGCCGTTGTTGTTGACATATTCCAGCGCATTCACCCTGCCCAGGGCGGTGCTGGCAGAACCGTTGGTGGCAAGGTGCTGCTCATGTTTGTCGTTATTGAACTCGCCATAAAACAGGTTCAGGTTAACGGCTAGTGTGTCGTCGGGTTTGAATTGCACACTGGAGGTAAAGCCCAGTCGCTCCTGGGCGTTACCCCAGTAGGAGTAGCGATTGAGGCGGGCAAACCAGAGGTTGTCAGCGGTGGTGCCCGGGTTGCCATCCAACCCGCCGGCCAGTATTGCGGCAGTGGTTGGGTCGATATCGGGCCCTATATTGGTGGTGGTGCGCGTACGCCAGCGACTGGTGCTGTAGCCTTGTTCCAGTGTGTCGCGCTTGCTGTAGCTGAAGGCAGCCAGGACACCCAGGGTATCCCAGGTATTGGATGCCAACAGCGAGAGCTGTGGTTTCTGGTCGTTGGTATATTGATTGTCCCCTAACTTGAGGCTGATATTGCTTTTAAAGCCATCAAAGTCGAAAGGCTTGGGGGTTCGCAAGTCAAGGGTTGCGGCTATTCCGCCCTCATGTTGATCGGCGCTGTAGGATTTGTTAACACTTATCTGGCTAAACAAGTCAGCTGAAAACACATTGAAATCAAAGGCACGGCTGGTGGAAATGGTATTGCGGCTGTCGAGTGTTGTCTCACTTTGGGCCATTACATCCATACCATTCATAGTTACCCGTGAAAAGTTTGCTCCAAGGCCGCGTACGGTGATTTGTCGCCCTTCACCCCCGTCGCGTGAAATAGCAATACCGGGAATGCGCTGGAGAGCCTCGGCCAGATTCAGGTCAGGAAAATCTGAAATATCTTCACTAACAATACTGTCCTGTTGTATCGGGGCCGCCCGCTTAAGGTCGCGGGCGCGTATTACCGAACTGCGGAAGCTGGTTGCAGGTATTTGCAGTAACTCTTCCAGGCTGAGATCGAGAAGCCCTGCATCGCTACTACCAAAGGCGGGGTTATAAAAGGCTGCTATGCATAGGGCAGGCAGCAGTTTCCAGTGGCTTGGCAAGCCGGGCAGGGTAGTTTTTGAATCCGGATTGGCGTTATTGCAATTTGCCTTCGCAAATCGGCATATCGTGATGACGGCATGAGTTGGATGCATGCAGATCCTCATTGCTTTTATCTATTGGATCATTAAGCCTTCAGGGAGAAACTCAAAGTGTAGCAGCCCGATTTGATTGTCGCTTCGACACTCGATGAGGTGCTGGCGTGCTTGAATTGCGCAGCTGCTTCCCCTAGTCTTGGCGACTATTTTTATAGATAACCAGCTTTCTGGTTTAGCCAACAGGAATTCGCGTGATGTCTGCAGTAAAAGAAATCGTATTAACGTTCAGTTGTCAGGATTCAAAGGGGCTGGTTGCTGCAGTTGCCACCTTGTTTGCCACCCTGGGTTTTAACATTAAAGAGTCCTCCCAGTTTGAAGATGTAACCAGTAACCGCTTTTTTATGCGCACTGTATTTGAATGCCCCACCGGCTATAACATCGGGCAGATTCGCTCGCTGTTTAAACCCCTGGGTGAGCAGTACCAAATGGATTGGAATATTTTCGATAGCGGTAGCAAACCACGTGTGCTGATTGCGGTTTCGCAATGGGGCCACTGTTTGAATGCGCTGTTAAACAGTTGGAAAAACGGTTCTTTGCCGATTGATATTGTAGGTGTGGTTTCCAACCACAATGTAATGCGCGATTTAACCGAGTGGTACCAATTGCCATTCCACTATTTGCCAATCACTGCCGATACCAAACCGCAACAGGAAGGCCAGTTGTGGCAATTGATGCAGGACTTGCAGGCAGATTTTTTGGTGCTCGCGCGCTACATGCAAATCCTGTCTGATGATTTGTGCAAAAAATTAAATGGCCGCGCGATCAATATTCACCATTCATTCCTGCCCGGTTTTAAAGGCGCAAAACCCTATCACCAGGCGTTTGATCGCGGTGTAAAACTGATTGGTGCTACCGCGCATTTTGTAACGGCAGATCTCGACGAAGGCCCGATTATCGAGCAATCCGTAGAGCGTGTTTCCCATGTCAATTCGCCGGATGAAATGGCGGAAATCGGCCGTGATACTGAAGCGGTAGTCTTGAACCGCGCGGTGCGCTGGCATGCGGAACACCGGGTCTTATTAAACGGTACTAAAACGGTCGTCTTTTCTCGCTAGTCCTTTCCCTTATCGATGGCTCTGTTGGCAAAGCCAATACAGAGCTGTCGATTGCCTTTACAAATGGTTGTCATTTTTTACAACATATTGGCGCCAAAATTAATATCTACCTGATTTCACCTGATAAAAAAATGCTGGTATAGCTGTTGCTGCATACATTTTGATCAAAAACCTCCTGGCAATAACTTGCTCATCAGGTGCTGAACAGATTGATAAGTAATAGTTAAACGATTGAAGGAGATAATTATGTTCAAACAAATTGGTATTGCGGCCCTTGTACTGTGTTCATCATTGGTGGTTCCCGCAAACGCAAGCTCCATCCCTTATCCCGATATAGGTACCCCGGCACCAGCCAACTCGTTTGTTGCTGATGCTACGGGTACTATCACTGCCTATTTCTACGCGACGGACGCGGGCTATGACAGTGAAATCGGGTTAAAGGTAAATGGTGTTTCAACCGGCATTTATGGACTGATGAATCACACTTCTTTTTATGGACAGAGCCTGGTACTTGGCAGTGTGATGATGGGAGATATATTGGAGTTTGAGCTGCGTGTGTTAACTACCGGGACTTCCTGGTATTCCGATCCGTTAAATAATCCTGATTTGAAAAACCACACCTATGCAACCGGATTTGCGGGGGATTCATTTATTCCCATGGGGACCTATGTCGCTTTCGAGGATTTACCTTACTTAGGGGATGTGGATTACAACGATCATCAATTTGTATTTACTAATGTCAGAAATGTCTCAGTACCAGAGCCTGCAAGCCTGTGGCTTTGTGCAATAGGATTAATGGCCCTGATGTTTACACGCAGACGCGTTGCTTCGTAATCGTTTTATTTTTTTGCCGAATAAAAAAACCGCGCACTGCGCGGTTTTTTTCTGATGGTTTATTCTACTCGCGTGACTTTATTAGCGCAGGCAGCAAGTGCGATAAGACCGAGTGCAACAATACATAACGCAATTGAAAGGCTGCTGAGTTCTGCGATAAATCCAATCAGTGCTGGCCCTGCCAATAAGCCTGCATAACCCAAACTAACCACTGCTGAAATAGCCAAACTCATGGGCATGGTTTTTTGATTGCCCGCCGCCGTAAATAGCACGGGCACTATGTTAGATGCGCCCAAGCCAATCAGGGTAAAACCAATATAGGCAGCAATGGTGTAAGGCACAAACACCACAATGGCGAAGCCGAGTGCGGCGCAGCTGCCGCCCCACAATAAAATACGTTTTCCTCCCAGTGCTTGCACAATACGATCACCGGTTAAGCGCGCAATGGTCATGGCAACCGAGAAGCAGGCAAACCCTAATCCAGCATGGATTGGATTCACCTCGCGCACACTGGTGAGGAATACCGCACTCCAATCCAGTACTGATCCTTCCGCTAAAAAAACGATAAAGCAGAGTACGCCAAGCAATAACACTTTGCCGCGTGGCAGCACAAAAAAAGGATCGCGTTTTTCGTCGCCGGTTTTAGTTTCGGTACTGCCATAGGTCAGAAGTTTGGGCGCTGTGTACGCCAGCATCACCAGTAATACGCCGGTCAATATAAGCAGTGACTCAAACGGTGAAAGCGCAAGCCACAATAATCCGCTAATAATTACCGCACCAAAAATCCCGCCCAGACTATAAAAACCGTGGAAGCCGGACATCATGCTGCGACCGCTGGCTTTTTCCACCATCACCGCCTGCATATTCATCGCCACATCCGTTGCGCCGAGCGATAAACCAAAAATTAATAAGGTAAGTGCGAGACTGGGAACACTGGCGGCAACACCCAGGAACACCAGGCTGAAGCACATCAGTAACAGGCTCAGCGTAATAAATTTTTTGCAGCCAAATTTAATGACCAACGGGCCTGTTAGCGGCATGGCAATCAGGGAGCCGCCACCTAAACACAGCAGTAATGCGCCCAGCGTAGCTTCGTTCACGTCCAGGCGTTCCTGGGCGAAGGGAACCAGAGGTGCCCAGGCGGACATGGCCAGGCCGGTAATTAAAAAAGCCAGGCGAGTGGAAAGTTGTTCAGCAAAACCGGGTAGTGGAAGGGCATTGCGTTCAGTAGCGGATAACTCGGAAGCAGACATAAAAGCTCTCAATCATACCGTTGCGCGCATTGAACTTGCGCGGCCAACGGGTACTGCGGGTAGTTAACTGTGAAGATGGGAATAGCTTAAAGCGGTTTTTACTATAACAGTTCGCCGGGTTAATTGAGGTGATGATTTGTAAAGCACTACAACAACCCGAGGTGAATCGGGCTGTTGCAGGCTGGTTGATGTGTACTGGTGATTGCTTGCTGTTGATTGATTGTCGTTGACGGCTAGGGAAGCTCCAGTTCCACTATTTCTGCGGCAGTAACAAATGCAGAAACTTCATGAGTTTCCTCACTCAGGCAGGCCGCGATAATAGCGGCGTTATGAGTCAGGTTGGGTTCGGCCAATAGTTCCAGATGTTCTCCCTTGCCTGCATAAATGTGCAGCTGTGCGGTTAATTCTGCCCAGCCATAATCTTCAACTGTATCGACAGGAATGTTAGCCTTGATTAAATGCACCGGTGCTTGCAGTGAACCACGGTTGATCAACTGCTCAATATAATGGCCGTAGCGATACGCTTGATCCACTAAAGGTGCAAGCATGGCTTCATCCAATTCCAACTGGTTGCGCGCAAATGCATCTTTCAGTTCTTGTGCAATTTGCGCAGGCTCGCGTGCGTTGCCAGCTGCTTCGCGCCGCACGGAATCCAACAGGATTAATCCACCTAATTGATGCCCGCGCGCTTCCAACACGCGTGCAACTTCAAACGCAAGATTGCCGCCCGCAGAATAGCCGAACAGAAAAATCTTGCCATTGGTTTGTGCGGTGCTAATGGTGTCGGCATAAATTTCCAGGCGCTGCGGATCATCCAGATAATTGAAACAATAAAAACGATAATCCACTAATTGCAGGCTGAGTTGTGCGTAAATTGCGGCCTCACCCAGGGCAGGTGGAAACAGGAACAGATTTTTTTCGCTGCTCGGATTAAGCAGCTGATAATGCGCTGTTGCAATATTTTCCGTACCCTGTTTGCAATGCTGTTGAATAAGCCCGGCAAGCTGTTCCAGGGTGGAATGGGTAAAAATATCGGTTAATTTTAGTGCGATATTCCACTGCTGGTTGATGCCGGCGAGTAATTTTATCGCTAGCAATGAATGGCCGCCGACACGGAAAAAATCTTCATCGATACTATAACTGCTACCACCTAATAAATTGCTCCACAGGTCGGCCAGTTGATATTCAATCGGTGTGCGCGGTGGTAAATAATCTGTGCGAATAATAGTGTCGGGTTGGGGCAGGGCCCTCTTATCCACTTTGCCATTGGTGGTTAATGGAATTGCATCCAGGTAAATAAATTGCGCGGGAATCATATACTCAGGCAACCATTGTGCGAGTTGCGCGTGTATTTCTTTATCGTTTAATGCTTCCGGGCTCGTGTAATAGGCGCAGAGGCTGGCGCTAGCGGTATCCTGGTTGCGCACTACAACAATCGCTTGCTGTATACCTGCAATCGACATCAGGCGATTTTCTACATCGCCGGTTTCAATGCGATAACCGCGAATTTTTACTTGCTGATCAATCCGGCCAATAAAGCGAATTTCTCCTGCATCAGTCCAACTGGCGAGGTCACCCGTGCGATAGAGACGTGCTCTGGCTACAAAAGGATTGGCGATAAATTTTTCTGCTGTTAATTCTTCGCGCTGGTGATACCCACGCGCTAGGTTATCGCCACTAATACACAATTCACCCGGTACACCAATTGGTTGGATGCGTCCGCATTTATCCAGAATCCACGCGCTGGAATTGGCCATGGGTTTGCCAATAGTGTCATCATCTGGATGGCAGGCTTTGCTGGTGGCATTCACGGTGGTTTCAGTGGGGCCGTAGACATTGTGCAAGCGATAACCGCGCGCGAGTATTTGATCTTTCAATAAAGGATCAAGGTGTTCGGCACCGGTAATAACCAGTGCGAGTGATTCCATCGCACAATTGTCGAGTAAATAATCTGCCAGCAAACTCGGAACCAGCTCGACTATCTGAATACGATGCTGCTGCACAAAATGGGTAAATTTTTGCTTATCCATTTTGCTGTCGTCATCCAGGATAAATACCGCAGCGCCGTTCAGTAGTGGCACCAGCGTTTCTTCAATAGAAACATCAAACCCGGGGCTGGTCAGTTGCAGCATGCGTGTGTTGTGTTCCAGATTGTATTCGCGACCGGCCCACTGGGTCAGGTTGAGCACACTGCGCTGTTCAACCAACACCCCTTTGGGAATACCGGTAGAGCCGCTGGTGTAAATGACATAGGCCAGATCTGTTGCGCTAGTGGCAGTGGAACTATTTTCTGCAGAATAATTTTTTGCGTCAGCAATTAAATTATCCAGGTAAATTTTCCGGCAATTATTGGTGGTCAATCCGTTTGCAACATCTTGCGTGCATATCAGTAGCGGTGCATTTGCATCCCGCAAAATAGTGCGAATACGCTCTTCTGGCCAATCAGGCGCAATCGGCATATAGACTGCACCTGCCTTCAGCAGCGCAAGCATGGAGGCAATCCAATAGCGTGAGCGCTCCAGCATGACCCCGACAAACATTTGCTGTGTTAAACCTGGTAGGCCTTGCTGGCTTTGACCTTGTTGACTATGACCTTGTTGACTATGGCCTTGTTGAATGGGACCCCGCTGGATTAAACAGGCAGCGATTTGATTGGCCAGTTCGTTAAGCTCGCGATAGGTCAGGGTACCTTCATCATCGTGCACAGCTAAGCGATCGCTGTAGCGCGCGGCCATTTTTTCAAATTCAAGTGCGATACTAGACTCACGCGAATAACTCATGGTGGTTTTATTAAAATTCAGTGTCAGTTGCTGATATTCCGCAACGGAAATGCAATTGAGGTTGCGTAGCAATTGTTGCGGATGCGCAAGCAATTGCTGCAGCATTTCCAAATAGTGTTGACCCATGGCAGTTGCACGCGTTGCTGTGAATAAGCTGGTAGCGTAATTCACGGACAATAAATATTGCCCCTGGCGTTGGTCCAGACTCATCGCCAAATCAAATTTGGCTTCTGTCACAGGCAATGAATGAGGGATAAATAATTCCTGTGCGCCGGCATTGCCCAGCCAGTCGCTCCCCAATGAAAACATGGTATCGAAAAGTGCATTGCGACCGGGATTGCGTGGCAGTTCCAATACATTGACCAGCGCATCAAACGGAAAATCCTGATGTTGTAAATCATCCAGCAATTGCGCTGCAATAGTTTGTACACAGGCTTGTGCGGTTTGCTCCGTATCCAGATGGATGCGCAATGCAAGGCTGTTGACCATTAACCCGGGAATGTTAGTGAACTCCGTCTGGCTGCGGCCTGAAACCGGTATGCCAATGGCCATATCGGTTTCGCCGCTGTAACGCCACAACCAAAGCGCATAGGCTGTTAAGGCGACCGCAAAGACACTGGTGCCTTGTTGTTGCGCGAAATTTTCCAGTGCGTTTGTTAAATCTGTATCCAACGGCAACGAAAATTCTGCACCCGCCGTGCTGCGTTCAGGTGAGCGGGGGAAGTCCAGCGGTAATTCCAATACTGGTGGTAATTGGTGGAAACGGTTTAACCAATGGTGTTTTTGCGTTTGGTAATTGGTTGTGTGTTGCCAATGTGATTGCCTGTTGATTAAGGCCGCATAATCGTATTCAGGTACAGATAGCATTTCCCCCTTGTATAACACCATGAGTTCGCGCAGCAAAATTTCAATGCTGACACCATCGGCAATAATGTGGTGCAAATCCATTAACAGCCAATAAGTTTGGGTGCTTTCAATGTGTAGTAATTGAATGCGCATTAATGGTTGCTGATGCAAATCAAAAGGCTTAACCCAATTAACCAGGTGTGTATCCAGCTCCTCTGCTGAAATTGCGCAGTGCTGAATAGTGATAGGTTCATGCGTAAGGGTTTGCATTGGCTGTCCTTCATGGATAGCAATGCGTACGCGCAAAATACTGTGGCGCTCCACCAATTGTTGCAAGGCAGTTTCCAGTTGTTGCAGATTGGTGGTGTGTTGTAGTTGCGCTACAAAAGGAATGTTGTAGTTGGTGTTGGGGCCAGCCAGCTGATCCAATACATAGAGGCGCTGTTGCGCTGATGACAGTGGAATCCATTGCTCCGGCATAAAGCAGGAGTTGTTATTGATAGGAGTGGTGAGTAATGCAGAAGATATTTTTTCTTCGGCAATAGTTGCAACTGCTTGAGCAACTTCTTTCATCTGTTTTTTATGCTTGGTGGTAATTAATTCTGCTTGTAGCACCAGTGTACGGGTTGAAAATAATTCCTTCAGTGAAATAGTAATATTCCACTCGCGCTGGATGCGGCTGGCGAGGGCTGCTGTATTTAAGGAGTGACCACCCAGGGCAAAAAAATCTGCATCCAGATGTGGTTCCGGAATTCCCAATAATTCTTGCCAGAAACTTGCCAGGCGAAGTTGTATTTTGCTGGTAGGTTTTTGTGCGTTGCTATCAGTAGTCAGGGTGGCATCGGGTAATGCGCGCTTATCCAGCTTGCCATTGGGTGTCATTGGTAATTGTGCGAGCGGAACATAGAATGCAGGTTGCATATAAGCCGGTAATTGATTGGCGAGTGCTTGTTTAATAGCAGCCAATGCACTATCAGTAGAAGCAACTTCCAAAGAAGCAACGTCCAATACCAGATAAGCAATAAGATAATTATTGCCGTGCGGATCTCGCTGGGCAATGACTGCAGCTTCATGGACTTCAGCCTGTTTGCGCAGGCAGGCTTCTATCTCGCCTGGCTCAATGCGATAGCCGCGTACCTTGACCTGCTGGTCGCCACGGCCCAAATAAATTAATTCTCCGGATTCACTCCAATAACCCAAATCGCCAGTGCGATAAATTCGTTCACCATTGGCCGCCAAAAATTCAGCACTGGAAAAATACGCATTACCCGTGAGGGCTGCAAAATCACTGACAGTTAAAAAACGCTCTTGTGTCAGAGAAGGCTTTTGCCAATAGCCGCGCCCCACACTGGCGCCGCCGATAAAAATTTCACCCAGCGCGCCGCGTGGTTGCAATTTTCCATGCCGATCCAGTAGATAAATCTCCGTACCGTTTATCGGTGTACCTATAGGAGGAATATCGGCAATGGCATGCTGGTGGCTCAACACCTGTGTGGTAACTACGTGGGTTTCAGAGGGACCATAATGGTTGTGCAACAGCACCTTGCTTGCTTGCAAGAACTGACGCAAATGGGGCGATACCAATAATTGTTCGCCGGCGGTAATAATCTGTTCGACACAAGCGGGAATCTGCGCAATTCGCTCCGGTGTGGAAAACAAAAACTTTAAATAGGCTGTGGGCAGAAAAAGTGTATCTATAGAATTTATGTGAATAAATTCCAGCAGATAGTCAGCGTCTCTCTTTAACTGCTCATCAATAATGTGCAGGCAGCCACCAGCAACCAGGGTGCTAAAAATTTCCTGGTAGCAAACATCAAAGCTGTGGGTTGCAAATTGCAAAACCTGTTTATTAAATTGCAGCAGTCCCTGGTTTTTTTGGCTATCAATCAATGCTAATAAATTGCGCTGTTCCAGCATTACCCCTTTGGGGGTTCCGGTAGTACCAGAGGTATAGATCAGGTACAGCAGTTGGGAGTTGGCCAGTGCTGGAAGTTCAATTGCATCTATAGATTCTGCAACAACAGGTGCCGCCAGCCACTGGCTAATAACATGTTGCTTAAGGTCTGGCCGTGCTTGTGCAAGTTCAGTGTTAACTTTATCAACCAGCACACAGCTAGCGGTGGAGTCGGTTAATAAGTAGTGAATACGCTCCTCGGGTAAATGCGGATCTATAGGGACAACGACCGCACCGCTTTGCAAAATTCCCAAAAGTGCAGCAACCATCTGGCAGGACCTGTTGGCCAGCAGCGCTACAGGTTGTTCGCTGCTAATTCCCCGGGCGAGTAAATGCTGTGCGATTTGCCGTGCTTGTTGCGCAAGTTGGGTGTAATTAATTTGTGTTGTGCTATCGCATACGGCAAGCGCAGTGGGTGCTAGTTGTTGCTGTTGCAAAAAGCGAGTGATCAGATTGTCTGCTTGGGTCAGGGGAATTCGAGGTGCGGTGCCGAGTGCAATTAATTCCTGAATTTCTGCCGCCGCAGGAATAGCATTCGTTAATACATTGCTTTTTGAATCGACGCAGACTTGTGCGTTATCAACCCAGCTGCGCAATAACGCCAGCAGGTGTTCGGCGATACGCGCTACGCTAGCTGCAGGGTGTACCTGTGTATTCACAATAAAACGGAAACTTAATTGCTCTGCGGGTTGTACCAGTAAATTAAAATCGTAGTGGGTTTGCTCATATAAACTGATCCGATCAATGCGCAAATTATTTCCCAGTAGCCGATCCTGTAGCGGATAATTTTCAAACACCAGCAGATGGCGAAATAAATCAGTAGCAATATTGGCTGCACTGGCAATATCTGCCAAACCAATAAAGGCGTGTTGCTCCGCCTGTAAATGGGTATCTTGCAGCTTGCCCAGCCACTGCTGAATATCCTGTGTTGCAGAATCGTGTTGGTTAATGTGCGGGGCAGGGATGCGCACGGGAATGCTGTTAATAAATAACCCCAGCATATGTTCAATGCCGGCAACCGGTGCAGTCCGGCCAGATACCACACTGACAAATAATGCATCATCACTATTGTTGTAGCGCTGCAATAACAATCCCCAGGCGGCTTGAATCAATGTGCTGAGCGTTACTTCATGGTACGCAGCCAGTTGTTGCAAACCCTGTAAATAATTGGCTGGCAATTGGTACTCGGTTTCTTGCAAGGAATAAACGGAATTCTCGGCAATTGTTTCGCCGGGAAGGCGAGTCTTATCATTAATGTCTGCCAGCTGTGCGCGCCAGTAAGCGCGCGCCGGTTCCGGATTTTGCTCGGCCAGCCATACCAGGTAATCACCAAAATCAGCTGCTGGTGTTGTTGAATACTCTTCTGTTATTTGTTGCTCCGTTATTTGCTGTTCCGCCGGGTAAGGCAAACACGCGTGCTGTAATTGTAGGTAGTTTCTTAACAGCTCATCAATTAAGGTCGCGCAGCTCCAGCCATCCAGAATCAAATGGTGATAAGTAAATAACAACAGGGATTTCTGCTCATTAATCTTGAACAGGTGTAAACCCAGCAATGGTAATTGCCAATCAAAACCGGCAGTGCGCAGCTGATGTTTTTGTTGGCTAAGCCATTCTTCCTGTGCGTTGATTGCCAGTGTGGATATATCGCTAAATTTGACGGTGGTGCGCGCATTTTCGCAGACTATCTGCCGAACCTCTTCGGTGCCTTCCTGGATAAACAGGCTGCGTAAAATACTGTGCTTGCTACTCAGCTGGTTCAATGCTTGTTGCAATGGTTTTGCATCCAATGCCTGGTTTAGATATAACCCCAACTCTTCATAATAGAGTTGGCTTTCTGGTTGATTGGCCTGTTGTTGCTGTGCGTGGAAATAAATTCCCGCCTGGGTTGGTGTGAGTTTACGGATGGCAGTAATTGGTCCATGACTCTCCAATCGCTGCGCCAATTGCCGATAGGTTTCCAATGAGTAATGCGCATCACCCAAATCACTGGGTGTTTGCAACGCAATAGGTTGTTGGCAGCAATGGACGGCAATCTCTAACAGCTGCGCACGCAGTAACTGATTAAATTTATCAACGCGGAATGCCGAAAATTGTTTGCCAGAATAATGAATAGTCCACTCCAATGTCCCATCTTTCACCGCCATAGTGATTTCAATACTATGGCTACGACAATTCTGTGGGCTTGAGTAAAGGCCTGTGCTGCAAAGTCGCCATGCCTGGTTGCCAGTATCCAAATGGCCAAGATAATTAAATAAAATATCCGGCCCACTGGTGCGCAATTGCTGTTGTTGTACTTCGGTACCAAAATATTTTAATAATCCAAAACCAATGCCTTTATCGGGGATGCGACGCAAGGACTCTTTAATATTCTGGATCTTGTGATTAAGTGATGCACTTCTATCAAGATCAAGTACCCAGGGGAATATTGCGGTAAACCAGCCTATGCTGCGCGAGCTATCCAGTGGGTCAAAGGGTAAGTGGCGGCCGTGGGATTCCAGATCCAGCGCGACGCGCAATTTTCCAGTCCACTGTTGCCAGGCCAATGCAAAGGCAGCGATTAATAAATCCTGGGTGTCGGTGTTATAGGCAGTATGCGCCCTGGTGAGCAGGGGCAGGGTTTCGTTTGTGGTTAGGCAATCGCTGATTGATTCTGTTTGCAGGTCGCCAGTAATTATTTCTTCTGCTTTTTCCAGCAGTGCAGCGGGAATTGATTTTTGCACTGCTTGCCAGTAACTGAATTGCTTTTGCAAATGGCTGGTTTGCACACAAGCCTTGCTCGCGTTAATCCATTGATTGGGGGTTGTTGATAATGGCAAGAATTGTATTGGTGTGGCATCGCCCAGGTTTTGATAGAAATAATTAAGGTCATCCAACAGTATTCGCCAGGAAACCCCATCAATAATCAGGTGGTGAATACTAATGAGCAAATAATCTTGCGTTGCGGTTGATAAAACACCCGCCGCATAAAGTGCTTTGTCCAGTGCGATACTGTTATGCAGATCCTGCAGCAATTGGCTTAATTCATATTCAATCTCATCGCTATTGGCAGCAGTAATTTTGCGCTGGACCAATTGTGTATCTTTCCAGAGCTGTTGCTGATTATCCGTAATATGTAGCTGATATGGTTGCGCTAAAGCCTCTGTTTTGGTGGTAATGACTTTGGTACCAAGTAAAGGGTGCTGTTGCACCAGATTGTTTAATGCCTGGTGCAATTGGTTTTGAATAAAGCGCTGTGTTTGTAGAATGATGTACTGGCAATAGGCATTCGGTTGCGTCAGCCGCTGCTCAAAAAATGCTTGCTGAATCGGCGTTAATTCGATTTTCCCTGTCACAGGCTGGTGTGTCGTTGTTTGCGGTAATAGCTGTTGTAGCGTGTTTTGGCAAAGCAAGCGCACACTTGGATGCTTGAAAATATCTTTGATGCTTAGGGTGTATCCCTGTTGTGCCGCGCGCGCGCAAAATTGAATAGCGCGAATGGAATCACCACCATAGTGAAAGAAATTATCATCCAATCCCAAATGCGGGTTATTTAACAGTGCACGCATAATTTCCAGAAGCTGGCGTTCGCTGTCGCTGAGTTGCGAGTCATCGATAACCCTGGTGGAAACTTGTGCATTAATTTGCGGAGCTGGTAGTTGTTTACGATCAACCTTGCCACTGGGATTTAACGGCATTTTCTCCAGCACTACAAATTCGGCGGGCACCATATAATCAGGTAAGGATTCTGCGAGGTGGTACCCTAGTTGTTCAATGGTAACGGATGTGCGAGCTACCAGATACGCACATAAAAAATCTTGCCCGGCATTATTTTTGAGTGCAGTGACTGTGGCTTCGCGTACCGCGGCGTGCATTAGCAATGCATTTTCAATTTCACCGAGCTCAATACGGAAACCGCGAATTTTTACCTGGTGATCCAGTCGTCCCAGGTATTCGATATTGCCATCCTCCAACCAACGACACAAGTCGCCAGTGCGATACATGCGTTGCCCTGGGAAAAATGGATCGGACAAAAATTTCTCGGCCGTTAATTCGGGTTTATTAATATAACCGCGCCCAACACCTGTGCCGGAAATATACAGTTCCCCGGCAATTCCCTGTGCTACCAGTTGTTGTTGGTTATCGAGAATATGCAAACGAATATTGTCGATGGGTTTTCCAATAGGAACGCGAGTTACCTTGCCGTTTACCGGGCAGTCGTAATAGGTCACATCAATGGCGGCTTCGGTGGGGCCATAGAGATTAATCAGCTGTGCGCCGGATTGCGCATAAATTAAGTGATTAAATTCCTCCACCTGATGCGGGTTCAAGGCTTCGCCACTGGCAAATACAAAGCGCAAGCTATTCAGGTTCCAGTGGTT
This sequence comes from Gammaproteobacteria bacterium, assembly GCA_021151625.1. Lineage (GTDB taxonomy): Bacteria > Pseudomonadota > Gammaproteobacteria > Pseudomonadales > Cellvibrionaceae > Cellvibrio. The sequence goes on from JAGKWY010000010.1 coordinate 45,898, forward strand.
ATGCTGATGGGCGGCCAAAAACTCCAGCGATGCGGTGAGCATGGAAGGCACAAAATGCAAAATGGAAATACGCTGTGCTTCAATGCAGGAAAAAATCTGTTGCGGATCTTTTTCTGCCTCGGGCGCAATAAAATATACCGAGGCCCCCGCGAAGGACCACCAGAATAATTCCCATACCGACACGTCAAACGTATAGGGTGTCTTTTGCAAAATGACATCGGAACAGGATAGGGGGTATTTATCCTGCATCCAGTAAATGCGATTCACCACCGCACGGTGTTCGACCATGGCACCTTTAGGGCGACCGGTAGAACCAGAGGTGTAAATGATATAAGCCAAATCATCTGGCCCGGCTTGTAGTGGCGGGTTAGTTTCCGGGCCGCTTAATAGCGATGCATCATCCAGGGTAACTATTTTCCCCGCATATTGTGCGGCGCGCGTGCGATCCTTTGAGGTAGTAATTAATACCGGCGCATCGCTGTCCGCCAGCATATATTCAATTCGCTCTGGCGGCAGAGTGGGAGCTATCGGCAAATAGGCTGCACCTGCTTTAACAATGGCGAGTATCGCAATCGGCATTTCCAGGCTGCGCTCCAGCATTACCGCAACTATCTGGTTTTTGCCGATCCCCGCTGCAATCAGTTGATGCGCCAGTTGATTGGCTTTTGTATTGAGTTGGCTATAGCTGAGTGATTCTTCTGCAAAACCGACAGCGACTTGCTCCGGTGTTTTAACCACTTGCTGCTCAAAAATGCTGGCTAGCGTCTGGTGCTTCGGATAATGCTTTTCAGTGCTATTAAATTCATGCAGCAATTTGTAGCGCTCATGTTCATTTAACAAGCTGAGCGCACCTAATTGCGCAGTAGGTTGTTCCACCATCTGCTGCAAGAGCACAATAAAATGCTGGCCGAGTGTTTGGATGCGCTGCTCATTGAACAAGTGGCTGGCATATTCCAGTTCGAACTGGATATGCGTGCCCTTATCAACAGCGTCCAACGTTAAATCGAATTTTGCTTGTTGGTAGGCGATAGCTAAGGGATTCACTACCAGTGTTGTTGTAGTAATTTCTGGTATTGCATCTGCTTGCAATACCAGCGCGCAGTCGAACAAGGGGTTGCGGCTTAAATCGCGCACTAGCCTGAGATCTTCAATCAGTTGTTCGAAAGGATAGTGTTTGTGCAAAAACGCCTGACTGGTATTGGTTTTTATTTCTTGTAAAAACTCAGGCAAATATTTAGCGGGTGATGGATAAGAACGCAGGGGCAAGGTATTTACAAATAATCCCACCAACTCGCCAAAATTTTCGTCCGGGCGATTACTCACGGGAGTGCCTACTACAATATCTTCATGGCCTGTGTATTTGGCTAACAGCAGGTTATAAGCTGCCAGCAATAACATAAATAAACTGACATTGTTTTGGCGAGCCAGGTTTCTAACTGCGTCACTGTGAGCCTCACTCAATGAGAAACTGAGGCGTTTTCCAGAAAATTGTTGCTGGGCAGGGCGAGTGTAATCCGTTGGCAAATCCAGGCTGGGCAGGGTGCCGGAAAATTGTTGTTGCCAATAATCTGCTGCCTGCTGCCACGCCGGGCTTTGCCGCCAAGCAGTTTGCAGTTGGATAAAATGACGATAATTAACGGGCAAGGGCGACAAATATTGCTGTTCGTAAAGCGCAAACAAATCGTGCAGAAAAATATTGATGGACAAACCATCGGCCACCAGGTGATGCATATCGATAAGCAAGACATATTCTTGCGCTTCACCTTGCCACAGTTGTGCGCGCACCAGTGGTGGATTATTCAAGTCGAATGGACGTACAAAATCCTGCAGTACATTCGCTAGCCAGCTGGATGCATCGGCGGAAATGCTTGCAGATGAATTCGAAGATAAATTAACCGATAAGGAGAGTGGTAATAATTTTTGTTCGAGCGAAAAATTATCGGCACTTATGAATTGCTGCAATAACTCGCCCTGGTTTTCATAGAAGCGACTACTCAATAGTGGATGGCGTGTTAGCAATTGCTTAAATGCAACTTCCAACTGCCAAAAATTTATTGGGCCGCTAATTACAAAAGCGCCGTACATATTGTAAGCGGTTTCGGTAGTTTCCAGTTGCTGCAAAATATACAGGCGCTGTTGTGCGGAGCTGAGTGAAAATGGTGAGTCAATCTGCACCTCAGTTTGCATTGATGTATTGCTTGGGTTAATTGCAGCGGTTGTGGTCGTTAACTTTGTTGTTAACAATCCGGCCAAGTCTGCCAGGCGTGACTGCTGGAAAATATCGGCAGCTTCGGCCGCAATACCGGCTTTGCGCAGGCGATTAACCAGTTGGATATTGCTGATAGAATCGCCCCCCAAGCGGAAAAAATCATCGTTGCAAGTTGGGCGTTCAACATTGAGCACTTCAACCCAAATTGCGGCAATGGCTTGTTCCAGCGGTGTCTGGGGTAATTCCTGCTCGCTACTGTTGGTGGTTAGATCTGGTTCAGCCAATGCTTTACGATTGATTTTGCCATTCGCGGTTAAGGGTAATACCTCCAGCCAGAGGTAAGCCGCAGGCAGCATATAATCAGGTAAATTGTGTATCAGATCGTTAGCCAATAGTTCATTGGTAACCGGTGTTGTTTTAGCTACACAGTAAGCGGCGATATAATTTTCACCGCGCGCATCGCGCCAGATTTTAACGGCTGCATCTTTTACTTGCGGGTGTTTCATGAGTGCCGCTTCAACATCGCCCAATTCAATGCGATAGCCGCGCACTTTCACCTGGTCATCATTACGGCTGCGAAAATGCAATTGGTGGTTATCGGTAAGCTCAACACTGTCCCCGGTTTTGTAAATACGTTGCAATTCCATGCCAGGCAGGGAATGCCAGATAAAACTGGCGGCGGTTTTTTCGGTATCGTGGATATATTCGCGCGCAAGGCAGTGACCACCGATATAAAGCTCGCCGGGCAAATTAAAGCCGGTGGGATAACCTTGTGGGTCGAGCACAAAATAATAACTATTGTTGATCGGGTGACCCAGGTGGATAGCACTGCTATCTATTCCTTTAAGTAATGCTGTTGACGACCAGACAGTGGCTTCGGTGGGGCCGTACATATTCCACAATTCTACTCGTGGAAACTGACCGAATTTTTCTAGTAATGCGGGAGGCAGGGCTTCACCGCCGCACAGGGCTTTAAAGTTTGTATCGGGTTGCCAGTCGGCGTGGAATAACATCTTCCAGGTGGCCGGGGTGGCCTGCATCATATTCACATTGTGTGTTTGTATCAGCTCGCGCAGTGCAAATGCATCACGTACCTGATCGCTGGTGGCAAGCGCCAGTGTGGCCCCGTTAAGCAAGGGTAAAAATAATTCCAATACGTGAATATCAAAACTGATAGTAGTCACTGCCAGCAGTGTAGTGTTGGCAGTTATTCCAGGCGCAGTGGACATTGCCGTTAAAAAATTCGCCACACTGCCTTGCTCAATAGCCACACCCTTGGGAATACCGGTAGAGCCAGAGGTATAAATAACGTAAGCGAGATCCTTGAATGAATAATTGTTTGCCTGATGAATTTCAGAAGCTTGAGTGTTGCTAATCAGTTCAGGTGAAAATACACAGCAGTGAATTTTCATATTCGCAAACAGCGGCGTATAAACCGCGCGCGTAATAACCCATTGCAATTGCGAATGTTCTACCACTTGTTGCAAGCGCGCCGCGGGATAGTGAGGGTCCAGTGGAATATAGGCTGCTCCGGCTTTCCATATGCCCAGTAATATCACTAACAAATCGCTGGTGCGATCCATGCATACGCCTATACCAGCTCCGCGCGAAATTTTCTGCGCGTTTAGCCAATGCGCAAATGCACTACTGGCCTGATCCAATTGTTGATAAGTTAAGGATTGGTCCAAGCCAATCACAGCGGTTTTATGCGGATTTTTTCGTGCTACCTGTGCAAATAAATCCAGCGCGTGGGGATAGTCTGCTACTGCAGGTGCAAATTGATTAATACCTTGCAGCGCTTGTAATTCGTACTCTGGTAGCCAGCTTACCTGGCGTAGCTCAGTGTCAGCTTGTGTTGCTAACAGGTTTATTAAATGGCGCAAGCGACCTTCAATCCAATGCGCGTCATTGGTGGAAAAAAAGTCGCTGTGCAATTGCAAATCAAATTCAAAATCGCCCGATGTGGCGTATTGGCGAATAAACACACTGAAAGGCGTTTGATCCTGGCGATGAGTCAGGGGCTTGGGGGTAATTTGTAGATCAGCGCTATTAATTTGGCTGTAGGCAAAATCCTCATAGGATACAAATACATCATAAAGCCGTTCGCGCCGTTCGCCGGTTGCATTATTGCTTTCCTTTTGGTTGACCAGCTGCTGGTTTATATCCCGATGTATTTGGCCGAGTGAATAATCCTGATGGCGAAAATCGCGCAATAAATTTTGTCGTATCTGCGCTAAGAGTTCGTTGTAAGAACTGGTTAGGGGCGCATTAATACGTGTGGGCGATGTATCTGCCAACATGCCGATGATCTGCTTGTTGCGTGCATTATTGCGCTTGTGCAAGGGGGTACCAATCACCAGGTCGCGGCTGCCGGTTGCACGCATAAAATAACAATAAACCAGCGCGAGCATTGCATGAAACGTGGAGGCATTTTGTTGTTTGGTCAGGGCTAGCAGTGGCGCAATGGCTGTTGCGCTGACCAAAAACTGATGGCGATTGCTGGTATAGCCTGATTTTGCAGTGAGCAAATTTTTACTGCGTTGTATCAATAAATGATCGGGGCTATTGGCTAGTCGCTCCTGCCAGTATGCGCGTTGTTTTTGCAGGTTGGTTGTTTTTGTATCAATAGGTTGTTGAGTTTTGCTTTGGATAAATTCCCAATAGTCGGGCGATGGAAGAGGGATGTTGCCATCTTCGCTGTGGTAATTATCCATAACGCGTTTAATAAACAGCGCATAGCTCCAGCCATCCATAATCAGGTGATGGGTTTTTAAATAGAGCCAGTGCTCATCTTGCGCAATTTTGCAAATGGCGACTTGAAAGAGTGATTTATGCAGGTTCAAGGGTATTGCAAAGTTGTGTTCTAGCCACTGCTGTGCTTTGCCACAAGCTTCCTGCCGGTTTTGCGTAGCCTGATAAAAATCCAGCCATTCAATTGCTGGTTGTTCAGGCGGCAACAGGTATTGCTGTGGCAGTTCTGTGGATAAATCCAGCTGCAAATGAAATGCAGATTCTGTTTGGATAACTGTACTAACTGCAGAGATTAAGCGCGCTGCATCCAGGGTGCCAATAATCTGAAAGTAGCCACCAATGTTATAGCGGCCGCTATCGGGCACGCGCTGTTGATCCAGGAAAATATCCAGCTGGGATGACGTTAACGGGGTTTTCGGGGGATTGATAATGTCCATCTAAACAAGCACCTATCACTATAAGCATCTATCACAAACGCTGTTGCAAGATTGTAAGTAAATGTAACTGTAACTGTTGCAAATGCAGTGCAGTTGTGTTTTGAAAACAGCACTCGGTGCGCAGCGTTTAAGCGCGCGATTGTTGCTGTTTAAACATGCAATCGTTTCAGGTTCGTAGAGGTGTGCAGTGGTAGTTGTTTGTTTTTAATTTGATCTTTAAATTATTTTTTGTGCAGGAAATTATTTCTTCTGACAAATAAGAAAACTATTGTGATCCAATGTAACTACAAAATCATTAAGTTTTTATGATTTATAAAACTATTTACAGGTTACCTATACAAAGGTGTCACATAAATCATCTTTTGTTTGCTGATTGAAAAAACAGCAAATAATTTTTTTGATGACAGGAAAAAATTATTTGCTATATTGCCGCGCCGTTGAGCGGGGTAATGGACTAAAGGTTAAATATTTAATTGAATGTTAGTTTGCTAAGTGGTTAATAAATTTTTAATACTTAATCGATAATATGATAGTTAACAGTTTCACATGTTTACTATTTAATCTGACTTGAAACAAAAAAATACAATTTGTTAATGGTCAGAAATTTAAATTGAATTTATAAACGTAAAAAATCTATAAAACATTTTTAAATGTTAGTTTCACAATGACCACAAGCAGCTCGGAGTAGACGCGGACAATAGTCCTGATGGACTACCTGAGGTACTACGATGAGCGAAGCTGTTGATGTACAAATTTATAGCCTGCAAGGCGAGCAAAACAATTATTCCTTTGCTGAGCAAAGTGCAACACTGGCCGGAACTGACTGGCTGGAAAAAATTCTCGCTGTTAAGCAGACTGCACTACTAAGCGTTATTACCGACCCTTTTGATTATCAGGGTATTGATCAGGTTATTCCCATGCAACCTGAGCAGTACTTTATGATGGATTATTTGCTTCCTGCCGATGTACAGGGCGCAAATGTATTGGAAGTCGGGCTGGGTTCCGGTGTCTTGAGTATCCACGCCTTGCAACAGGGCGCAGCAAAAGTGACAGGCCTGGAAATTAACCCCAAGGCGAAAGTCTATGCGGGATTTAACGCGCTGATTAATGGGGTCAGTGATCGTCTGGTTATTCGCGATGGCGATGTAAATAGTATTTTCGCACCTGTGCAGGGCGAAAAATTTGATCTGATTATTTCCAATCCTCCCTTTGAACCAACCCCGCCGGGTATGGATTACTACCTCAATTCCTCGGCCGGTATTTACGGTTTTACCTTTCTGGAAAAAATGCTGACGACTGTATTGCCCCAGTTAGCAGATCAGGGTGTATTGCAAATTGTCACCATGGCACCGGGTAATCTTGAGCGCCCGGAAATGCTGATTAAAACTGCGCAGCAATATTTACCGCAGGGTGCAACCGAAATTATCTGCGATTTGGCTCCCATTACTTACGCCGCGTTTGTGGATCGTTTTGTGGGAATCTTTGGTCAGGATAAAAGCCTGATTGAATCCATGAAGGCACAGGCCGCCAGCGACGGTGTTACTCACTTGCATATGTGTATTTTGCGTTATCGCCACAATGCCCCCTCATCCTTAACCATTTCATCAACGCCAAAAATTTATGAGCCCTGGGAAACACCCCTGGGGATTTAATAATTTTATTTTGAGAGGGAATCATGTCCATAAATATTTTAGGTTTGAACTGCGCATATCATGAATCGTCAGTGGCGTTGATTCGTGGCAACAAAGTTATTGCGGCGATTGAAGAAGAGCGATTGAATCGCGTTAAGCATGCCAAATCCGCGCTCACGGGAAACCCCAATGAAATTCCGTTGCAGGCCATGAACCTGTGTTTGGAGATGGGTAATTTATTATTGTCAGATATAGATATTATTGCGTTTTCATTTAATCCATTAAAACGTTTGCACAATAACCTCAAGCTGGACGAACAGGTGCAGGAAGGCGAGTGGGGCACAGCTGCCGGCGAACAAAAATTCTATAAAAAATTGATCGGTATTCCCGAGCAGATTCGCGCACTGGGTTTTAACGGGCAATTTATGTGGGTGGATCACTGTGTTGCCCATGCCGCTTCAGCCTATTATCCTTCACCATTTACTGATGCAACGGTGATTTCTATTGATGGTATTGGTGAATATGAATCTGTCACCATTAGCGCTGCTCGCGAAGGAAAATTATTTTCCATGAAGGAAATCAGCTACCCCAATTCACTGGGGCTGCTGTGGGAAAAAGTCGCCCAGTTTATGGGAATGAGTGAATACGATGCCTGCAAGGTAATGAGTTTGGCATCCTTCGGTAATCCGGAGCGGTTTATCGGTCATTTCCAGCGCTTTGTGCAGATAAAGCCCGATGGTTTTACTATGGATATCGATGTATGCCGATTCCGCAGCAACGATTTTTCTACCTTTGAATCGCTCTTTGGTTTACCTGCATTGCAAGATCGTTCGGCAATTACCAGCGACTACATGGACCTGGCTGCTGCGTTGCAACAAATCACCACTGATATTTTGCTAGCACTCACGCATTATGCGGCGCAAATCAATCCCTCCAAAAATCTCTGCCTGGCCGGCGGCGTAGCTTTGAACTGCGTAGCCAATACGGCAATTTTTGAACAGGGGCCCTTTGACAATATTTACATCCAGCCGGCGGCCAATGACGCGGGTACTGCATTGGGTGCAGCGTTGCATGCTTACCACAATATTTTTTATGGCGAGAAGTGCGCTTCCTTTGAGGCGAATGATACCTACCTCGGGCCGGAATATTCCGAGTCAGAAGTGTTGGCTACCTTGGGCTTGTTTGATGTGGTTTATGAACGCGCTGACAATATTGCGGATGAAGTTGCTGCGTTAATTGCGTCCGGCAAAGTGGTGGGTTGGTTCCAGGGGCGCATGGAGTTTGGTCCGCGCGCATTAGGCAATCGCAGTTTGCTGGCGGACCCCCGCGATCCGGATATGGTGAAGCGCATGAACTTATTAGTTAAGCATCGCGAAGATCATCGCCCCTTTTGTCCCAGTGTATTAAAGGAAGATGCAAAAGAATGGTTTGAGATCAAAAAGGATGCGGATTCAGCTCATTATATGTTGATGGCTTATCCGGTTAATCAAGAACAGCGCACGCGTATTCCGGCAGTAGTGCATGTGGATGGTACCAGTCGCATTCAATTGGTGAGCAAAACTACCAACGCCAAATATCACGCGTTAATTTCCGCATTTAAAAAATTAACCGGTGTGCCACTGTTATTGAATACCTCGTTCAATGATCGCGAGCCGATTGTGTGCAGCCCGGAAGATGCGTTGAAAACCTTTTTGCGTACCAAAATTGATTTTCTGGTGATCGATAATTTTATTGTGCGCAAGAAAAATGCAATGCCTGCGCAAAGTAAAAATAGTGAGGTAGCGGATTTAATAACAGCCAGTTGATCGCTCCTGGCTTTAAATCTTCTCCTGCGCTAAATCCCTCCCAGCCTCCCTTGGCTGCGCGCCTCGTTCAAAGGGAGGAGCTAAGGGGTAACTTCTTTCTTTTGTAAAAGAGAGGGGGCACGAGAAATAATTTGCTTCCCCCCTCTTTAGTAAAGAGGGGGCTGGGAGATTAGTTGCGATCAGCTTTTACTTTGCCAGGTAATCAACTGGATTTCAGCCGGTGCTGAAGCTGCGTTGTGCGCGGGAATTACCCTAGCAGTAAAAAAGTGCAGCGGGCGATCCAGTGGTTGGCTGAGTTTGTAGCGCCAGGCATGGGCGTCGCTGCCCAGGCTTTGTTGCATGTGCAAATCCAGCGTGATTGATGGCAGTGAATTGTTATCGTCGGTTTTCACCGGGTCGGCAATTAATTGCACTTTCACCAGCTCTGGTGATAAACCTCCCAGGTGCACGCTCAAATAAATATTTTCTCCTTCGCTTTGCAGTTCTCCCATATGAATTTCATGCCAGTGCTGTTGTAGCTGTAATTGCCAGAGGCGCAACTCGCGCGCGAGTTGCCCTTGATTGGTGGTGCGTGCCTGATAACCATCGGCGGCGGGCAAATAATAATTTTCCAGGTAATCGCGCAGCATGCGGTTGCTACTGAAATTGGAAGTGAGTGTAGACATACTCGCGCGCACCCGGGTTAGCCACTGGCGCGGTAAATCTTCGCTGTCGCGTTGGTAGAAGCAGGGGATAATTTCCTCTTCCAGGCGGCGATAAAGTTCTTCGGCATCATCCCCGTCGGCCTCGGGGCCGTGCTCCTGCCCATCGCCTAGTGACCAGCCAACGTCGGCTTGAAAAGCTTCGGCCCACCAGCCATCCAGGCTGGACAGGTTCAATCCGCCATTGACCAGAATTTTCATGCCGCTGGTGCCGCTCGCCTCCCAGGGACGGCGCGGGTTGTTGACCCACAGGTCCACGCCTTGAATCAACCGTTGGGCCAGGTCTATGTCGTAGTCTTCGATAAATACCAAATGCTTGCGCACCGATTCACGCTGCAAAAATAACTGCCAGTGCTGGATTTTACTTTTGCCAATCTGATCGGCGGGGTGGGCTTTACCAGCAACCAGCAATTGCACCGGGTGACGTGGATTACACAGTATTCGCTCCAGCCGATCCGGGTCGTACAAGAGCAAATCCGGGCGTTTATATTCGGCGAAGCGACGCGCAAATCCCAGGGTCAAAATACTCGGATCGAGCGGCATAGTTTGTGCCAGATCGAAATGTTCCGAGGCGGTAGTCTCTTTGCGCCATTGGTGTAACAGACGCAGGCGCGCGTAATCCACCAGGTTGGTGCGGCCTTCGTTGGAGAGTTGCCAGAGTTCGTTGTCGCTCACCTCGTTCAGGCGTTTGGGATTCAGATTGCTCCAGTCTTTGCGCCAGCGCTCTTTACCGTAGAGACGAGTCCAGAGCTGATCGGCGAGTGGTGAGTCCCAGGTCGGCATATGCACGCCGTTAGTAACATGGCCGACGGGTACTTCGCGCTCTGGCCAGCGCGGGTAAATCGTTTGGAATATACGGCGGCTCACGACGCCGTGCAGCGCACTAACACCATTGCTGTGGGCGCAGGTACGCATGGCGAGCCAGGCCATGTTGAAGGGTTCGCTTTCATCTTTGGGATTGGCGCGCCCCAGGGCGATAACATCCTCAACCGTAATACCCATCTCGGCACCGCTGTTATCTGCATAACGGCGCAAGAGTTCGGCGGGGTAACGATCGAATCCGGCCTCCACCGGTGTGTGAGTGGTAAACAAATTGCCCATGCGTGTCGCCCACAGGCCTTGCCAAAAATCGCAGTGATGTAACTTGCAGTAATGACGAATGCGTTCGAGCGTGGCGAAGGCGGCATGGCCTTCATTCAAGTGACAAATATCCACTTCCAGCCCCAGCTTTTCCAGCAAGCGCCAGCCGCAAATTCCCAGCACAATTTCCTGCACCATGCGCAGTTCGCTGCCGCCGCCATAGAGTTTGCTGGTAATGCCGCGATCACTGGGCAAGTTGCGTGGATCATTGCTATCCAGCAGGTAGAGTTTTACGCGGCCCACTTGCGCCAGCCAAACACGGAAGCAAACTTCGCGGCAAAGAAAATGTGCTTTGATAATCATCCAACTGCCATCAGCGGCGCGCAGTGGTTGGATGGGCAAGCTGCCTGGGTCGTTATACAAATAGGTTTCCTGTTGGGTGCCCTGGCGATTAATGCTTTGGTGGAAATAACCTTCTTGATACAGCAGGCCAATCCCCACCAGTGGCAGACCCAAATCGCTGGCAGTTTTTAAATAATCGCCCGCCAGCATTCCCAGCCCGCCCGCATACAAAGGCAGTGCATCGCAAATGCCAAATTCCATACTGAAATAGGCCACGCAGCGCAGCGGTGACTTGGGGTAGTGCTGTTGATACCAGGCAGGTTCTTGTAAATATTTTTGATGTGCGATAACTAAACGATCCAGCAGCGCGAGAAAATTTTTATCCTGTGCCAGCGCCGAAAAATGTTCATCGCTGGTGAGTTGTAACACCAATACCGGGTTGTGCGAATAATTCCAGATGTCAGCATTGATTTGTCGCCAGAGTTCATCCAGTGCGTGGTTCCAGCTCCAGTGCAGATCCAATGCGAGCGTGTGTAATACAAGTAAATTGTCGGGCAGTGAGCGATCGAATTGCGGCATAGTGTTTATCCCTCGCCGGTTGGCATAACTGCAAAATTTTTAGTTGCTAATACAAACTGCTTTAATTATTCCACGAGCGTGATGTTGGAAAATTCCTGCTGTTCAAAATAGCGAATATTATTCAGCGTAATGGTGGCGATACTGGTTAAGGCCTCGCGCGTAAAAAAAGCCTGGTGGCCGGTGATGACAACATTGGGAAAGGTGAGCAAGCGTGCAAAAATATCGTCCTGCAATAAATTGTTGGATTGATCTTCAAAAAATAAATTGCCTTCCTCTTCGTAAACATCCAACCCCAGGTAGCCAATTTTTTTGGTTTTCAAACCGGCAATCACCGCGCGCGTATCAATTAAACCACCGCGTCCGGTATTGATTAGCATCACACCATCTTTCATCTCCTCAATGGTTGCTGTGTTAATAAAATGATGGGTGTTTTTGTTTAGGGGGCAATGGAGTGAAATAATATCGGCGGCAGGCCAGAGGTCATCGGGTGCAACATAACTGATACCGGCGGCGGCCAGCGCGTGATCTGGCTGTGGGTCATAGGCAATCACTTCACAGCCAAGGCCTTGCATAATACGCGCAAAAGTCTGGCCGATTTTTCCGGTGCCGATAATGCCGACGGTTTTTTTAACCAAATCAAAACCCAGCATGCCATTGAGCGAATAGTCATTGTCGTGCACACGACGATAGGCACGATGCAATTGACGGTTGAGCATTAGAATTAATGCCAGTGCGTGCTCGGCAACGGCGTGCGGTGAATATTCCGCAACGCGCGCAATTTTAATATTCAGTTTTTTAGCTTTTGCTAAATCCACCTGATTAAAACCGGCGCAGCGCAGTGCCACCAGTTTTACGCCTGACTTGGCGAGTTGTTGTAAAACTTCTGCATTCAACTGGTCATTCACAAAACAGCACACAGCCGCACAACCTTGCGCTAATACGCAAGATTGCGCATTGAGCTGGCTCTCGTGAAAAATAAGTTGCTGCGGCTGCTCCAGATTTTCATTAGCGGCAGTTAAAAACTCGCGGTCGTAGGGTTTGGTACTGAATACGGCAACTTTCATGGGCGGGTATCCTGTCAACTCCGGGCGCTAACAGAGTCTAGACCGAAATTATTACACCGGCTGATATGGCGTAATCGGGTGCCATGTGCAGATTTTTTCTATTAACCAATACTGTTATGCTGCGCGCCGCTTCAACACACCCGGCTCTTATCAGTGCCAGGCAACATCTATCTCACAAGTGATTGATAACTATGGCCAGATTGCTGTTTAAACTCGCACAGGTTCCCGCCGATGAAGCGCAGGATATTCGCGCCTTGCTTGATGACAACCAGATTCGTTATTACGAAACCGATGCCGGATTTTTTCGTGTGGGGCTGGATGCAATCTGGTTGGCGGATGATACGCAGGAAGAGCAGGCGCGCAGTTTGATTCGCACCTATCAAGAGGAGCGCAGTGTTCGTCAACAGGCGAGCTATGCAGAATTGGTAGAGGCAGGGCAAGCGCCCAGTGTGTGGCAACATTTTTGCGCGCAGCCTGTTCGTTTTTTACTGTTGGTCTGCGCGATTATTTTTGTAGCGGGTTTAACGCTGGTGCCGTTTTTAATGCTGCTGAAACAGGCCTAGTTTCAGCAGTTGTTCTGCTTAGGCTTCCGCAATCGCGCCCTTGCCAATTCCCTCATAGGCTTTCACACGGATAAAAGTTTCCGGGTTTTCCTGACGGGTTTTGTGGGCGATGTGGTAGGCAATAAACTCCACAGTCGTGTCCGTATCAATCAGGTAACAACAACGCTGCGGCAGGGTGATTTCAAATGGCCCCTGCTGGGCATCGTAGGCAAAACGATAATAATCAATGCCGTCGAATTCCGGTTTGCCCACTATGTCTTCGCGTGTGCCGATATAAATGTCTTCCCAGGCATCGGCCCAGCGCTGTTCCAGCAGGGGCGATTTTTTGCCGTTGGCCCAGATATCAATCCGCGACCTGTGGCCATGGGCTATTCGTTGACAGTTGCCCAAATGCTTTTTCAAACCGTGGCTGTAGTGGTAGAAGGCGCCTTCAATATTCTCGTTGGTGAAATCCAGCTCCAGGCGCACGTGCACCGGGAAGAGTTGCTTGAGTTGGGTAATGCACCAGGCGGCAACTGATTCCGGGGTGAGCTCTTCGGCATCCACCAGGGCGATAGCATCGCGCGGCGAGCGGGTACTCAAGAACTCACCTTTAGCCCCGAACTTCCATTCAATTGTCAGGTAATCACCGTTTTCAGTAATACGGATATTGGGCGAGCGCACTGGCACTGCAAGCCGGTGGTCCAGCTCATCATCCAGCCATTTGCGGGTGATTTTTTTTACGGTGCCGAAGTCGCACACCATGCCTTGTTCATCCAGCTCACCCAACAGGCGCACATTGGCCAGCCAGGTTTCCCCCAATAAACCACGGACCGGGTTCAGGAAACTGAAATCGACGTTGGTGAGGTTATCGACAAACAACAACATAGCAAAACCATTAGCACAATTCGGAAGGGCGGCCATGATACCACTTAGCGCTCAGGGTTTGTTCGAGGGTTTAGTGTTGCTAATGACATCTTGGGAGTAGTTTCTCGCGCCTTATTTTCACAGGTTCTAAAACTCTGGTCTATTCTCATGTGATTGATCAGTGGGGCTCAAGTGATTGATCAATAGGGGGCTTTATGGTGTTTGCCATAGGGTTTTTACCTGGGGAGCAACAGGGGAGGTGTGTTTGGTTGCGTGGGTGAAGCAGTTGATGGGTGCTATTCGCCAACATTTGATGGTGGGTGTTGGGCTCATACTGCTGCTACAAAGTGGAATGGTATCGGCGCAAGCGTCCGAGGCTGGGTTGCGCGTGGCATTTGTCTACAACTTCCTCAAATTTATCGAGTGGCCAGAACTCGCTGGCAATGAGTTATACCTCTGCGTTTTGGGTGCCCAGGACGTAACGCGTGAATCCTTAAGCCAAATCAATAATAAAAGTAACCAGAAGTCCACCATAAAGGTGCTGTTTTTGGATCAAGCCAGTGAAGTGGAGCCGCAACTGGGCCGTTGTCATTTGGTGTATGTCCCTACCACCGGTGCAGACATGCCGTTGCCCGCCACTATACCTACTGGTGTGTTACTGGTGATGGATGAGCCGGATCCAAATGATAGTCGTGTTGCCATCGCCCTAAATCGAACCCGGGAAGACCGCATTGAATTCCAGATTAATGAACCTGCGATCAAACAAGCAGGCGTTAAGGTCAGCAGCCAATTGCTTAAGTTGGCCAGGAAACAAACGGGAGGGACTCAATAATGTCGCTCTCTAATTCCACCTCAGGGGTTAACTCCACCTCACGGGCTAAGTCCACCTCGCTGGCGCGGCGCATGGGTTTGCTGACCATGTTGCTAACCAGTATCGCCGTGTTGGGGGCAAGCCTTGCCAGTAGTTGGCAGCAGTACAACTACGTGTGTGAGCAGATTAACAAGCAGGTGCAGGTATTGGCTGAAGCAACTGCCATCAACCTGGGTGCCGCGAGTATGTTTGTGGACGCGGACGCGGCCAACCAAACCCTGGACGCCCTGCGGGTAGAGCCCAAGGTGTTAGCGGCGCGCTTGCAGTTGGCAAATGGCCAGGTGCTCGCTGATTATCAGAGCGCTGATACCGGTATGCCATTGGATACCCAGGTAAAAGTGAATGTGGGCTGGGAAGGCGAAAACCTGGGGCAGTTGGAGCTGGATGTCACCCTGGAGCCATTGCGCCGGGAGTTTTATAGCCAGGTAATCTGGATTCTGGTGATTGCTCTGGTTGCCATTTTGACCTGCGGAATTTTGGCGCGGGTATTGATCAGTTCGGTCTTGCGCCCCTTGGGTATCCTCAGTGAGATTGCCCAGCAAATTGGCCATGAAGGTAATTATCAGGAGCGTGCGCCCAACCCGGTTGCCCAGGATGAAGTGGGCAAGCTCACACTTCGTTTTAACAATATGCTGGATCGAATAGAGGGCCAGGACGCCGAGCTGCGCCAGCATCGTGAATTACTGGAACAGCGGGTTATCGCCCGCACCCTGGAATTGGAGACTGCACGTGTACAGGCAGAGGCCGCCAGTAAAGCCAAGAGTGAATTCCTGGCGGTGATGAGCCATGAAATCCGCACCCCGCTCAACGGCATCATGGGTATGACAGGCCTGCTGCTGGATACCGAGCTGGACTCCAAGCAAAAACGTTTTGCGCGGGTGGCGCGCCGTTCCAGCGAAGACTTGCTGCTGATCATTAATGACATCCTGGATTTTTCAAAAATCGAGGCCGGCAAACTCGAGCTCGAATATCGCCCCTTCCAGCTCAACCTGTTGGTGGAGGATATTGCCGAACGCTACGCGCCGATTGCCCAGGGCAAGCATCTGGAGCTGCTGTGTAAAACGCCCTTGCCACCATTGTCGGTGGTAGGCGACTCCGCCCGTTTGGGGCAGGTGCTGACCAACCTATTGAGCAATGCCATTAAGTTCACTGAAAAAGGTGAGGTGGAAATCGATGTAAACCTGTCGGCTGAAAAGGGCGATAAGGTGCAGTTGGTTTTCTGTGTGCGCGATACCGGTATTGGTATTACCGAAGAGCAACGTGGGCGCCTGTTCCAATCCTTCACCCAGGCCGACTCCTCCATGGCGCGCAAATATGGCGGCACCGGTTTGGGATTAACTATTTCCCAGCGTTTGGTGCAGATGATGGGCGGAGAGATCCAACTGCACAGTAAGCCAGGTGAAGGTAGTAATTTCCATTTCTCGCTTGAGCTGGAGCGCGTGCAAGACGCTCAGGATTATCAGTTGGTGAACGGATTTGGTAAGTTGCACACCCTGGTGGTGGACGACAACCCAACCAATCGCGAGATCCTGGACTACTGGCTCAAATCCTGGGGCATGGCGCCGGTGATGGCCGCGTCCGCACCGGAAGCTATGGCGCTGTTGCTGCAGCAACATCAGGCGGGAACACCCTTCGAGTTAATGCTGACTGATTGGGCCATGCCCGACATGGATGGCGGACAATTGTTGGATGCCCTGGCGGCAGATTCGCGCTTCAATGATCTGGCAATCATCGTGCTCAGCTCTGCCGGTATGGCGGCGCGCCCGGACATAGCCGCGCGTGCGCCCCTGCTACTGAAACCTGTGCGTCAATCCGAATTGCATAACCTGATTGCCCATACCTTGGCGGGGGATTTGAGCGCGCGTGCAGCTCCTCAGGCAGAGGCCAGTACGGAAAACAAATTGCCCAAATTGCATGGGCGTATTCTGCTCGCGGAAGACAACCCGGTAAATCAGGAAGTGGCCAGCGTTATGTTGCAACGTCTGGGTGTGGCGATGAAGATTGCCAACAATGGCCAGGAAGCTTTTGAGCATGTGCAATTTGAAAGTTTTGATCTGGTATTGATGGATTGCCAGATGCCGGTCATGGATGGCTTTGAAGCCACTGAGCGCATTCGCGCGCGCGAGAAAGAATTGGGGCTGCCCAATATTCCCATCATTGCACTCACTGCCAATGCCATCAGTGGTGATCGCGAACACTGCCTGGCGAAGGGTATGGATGATTACCTGAGCAAACCATTTTCACAGCAACAACTGCATGAAGTGTTATCGCGCTGGTTGCGTTCGCGCGCAGAAACCCGGGCTGAAATAGTTAACCGGCAAACGCCCGGCAGACAACCGACGGCCTCTGTCCAGACACAATCGGCAACAGGGGTTGAAGTAGAAATTGATCAGCAAGTTATTCGCCAATTGCGTGAACTGCGCGAGGGTTTGTTGTTGCGCATTATCGAGCTATTCCGCAATACCAGCCCGGATTTACTGGCGCAGTTGAGCCATGCAGTAGAAGAACGCAATTCTGAAGCCGCTTATAAAACCGCACACAATTTCAAAAACAGCGCCGCCAACCTGGGGTTGGTGGAATTGGCTGCAGCTTGCCGCGAGTGCGAAGCCAGCGCGCGCAAAGGCCATATGGAGCAGGCGGATAGCCAGTTGGAAACTATTCAATCCTTGTACGAATTGTCATTGCAGGCGCTAATCCTGCTGGAGCAGGAGGAGCAAGTCCAGTGAAGAATCCCGGTGCTGAACTCGTTAACACGTCAGCGGTAATTAACCTCGGCAGCGCCCCGGGCGGTGAATGGGTATTAGTTGTTGAGGACGATGAAGCTGCGCGCCTGACTACCAGCATTACCCTGGAGCGCGCCGGCTATAAAGTGATGGAGGCAGCTGATTGCGCCAGTGCACGCGCGCAATTCAGTAACCGTCGCCCGGATATAGTGCTGCTGGATGTGCTCTTGCCTGACGGCGATGGTTTTAGCCTGTGCCGCGAATTATTGGCCTTGCCCGGTGGTAAAGATCTACCCATCGCCATGGTTACCGGGCTGGATGACATCAACTCGATCCATCAAGCCTATGAATCAGGTGCAACCGATTTTATTACCAAGCCGGTGAGCTGGGGCACCTTGCCTTATCGCATTCAATTCATTTTGCGCGCGAGTAAAGCATTCCGCGATTTGAGTATTAGCGAAGGAAAAACCCGCGCATTGCTTGCCGGCATTCCCGACATTATTTTGCGTATTGATCGCGATGGTCATGTGCTGGATATGCAAGTGGGCGCCTATGTGAATGACATGGAAGAGTGGGTAATCCACGATTCGGAAACTGGCGATGGCCATTTGCCCGGCCCGGTATACCGCAGCCTTGCCACACCGATTCGCCGTGTTTTTGCTGGCCAGGGTGAACAGCTGGTGGAATTTGAGTGGACGCAAAAAAATCACCTGCGCACTTGGGAGGCACGCTTGCTATTGCGTGAGCGCGATGAAATGGTGATGGTGGTGCGCGATATTACCCAGCGCAAACAACAGGAATCCGAATTGCGTTTGTGGGCCAAAGTGTTTGAAGGCAGCAACGAGGCAATTTTAATTACCGATGCCAAATTGCGCATTGTGTTAGTGAATAAAACCTACGAAAAAATGATGGGCTTTACCGAGCAGGAAGTGCTGGGGGTAGACACAGCCAAAGTGGGCGCACAACTGCATTCGCACGGATTTTTCCGCAATCTGGTATCGGTGTTGAAAGAGCGCGGTCACTGGCAGGGCGAGTTGGTTAACCGCCGCAAAGACGGTGAAAAATTTCCCACCTGGTATTCCATTAGCCAGGTGTTAAATGCCGAGGGACAAGCAGAAAATTACATCGCAATTTTTAGCGATATTTCCGAACGCAAAAAATCGCGTGAGCGCATCGATTTTCTTGCACATCATGACAGCCTGACTGAATTGCCCAATCGCGCCTTGTTAAATGATCGTCTGGAAATGGCAATCAACACGGCCAAGCGTCGCAGTGAAAAAGTCGGCATTTTATTTATTGATCTCGATCGCTTTAAAAATATTAATGACTCACTGGGTCATAGCGCGGGCGACCAGATTTTGCGTCAAACGGCCGCGCGCTTAACCGGCTCGGTGCGCAACGACGATACAGTAGCGCGTCTGGGTGGCGACGAATTTGTAGTGCTTTTGCCGCGCGTGCGCGATGAACGCAGCCTGGCGGAAGTGGCCATTAAATTGCGCGAAGAATTATTAAAACCTTACATTCTGGAAGATATGCCGCTGCATTTAAGTCCGAGTATTGGCATAGCCGTTTACCCGGATGATGGCGACACGCCCAGCACGCTGATTAAAAATGCCGATGCGGCTATGTACCTCGCCAAAGAAAAAGGCCGCAACAATTATCAGTTCTATACACCGATTTTAAATGCGCGCACCCTCGACCGGCTCAAGCTGGAATATGACTTGCGCTCGGCCTTGGATCACGGTCAATTTGAATTGCATTACCAGCCGCAAATCGATGCGCGTACCAAACATGTGTACGGTGCAGAAGCCTTGGTGCGCTGGCGTCATCCTGAGCGCGGGTTGGTGCCGCCCAATCATTTCATTCCAATCGCGGAAGAAATCGGTTTGATTATCCCGCTCGGCGCTTGGGTAATTGCCGAGGCCGCGCGTCAGGTGAAACATTGGCGCGAGTCAGGTTTTGGCGAGCTGGTGGTGAGCGTGAATATTTCCGCACTGCAATTTCATCAGGCTGGTTTCCTTAATGAAGTGCAAGGGCTGCTGGAAACTGCGGGCACTCATCCCAGTGCGTTGGAGCTGGAGTTGACTGAAAGTATGTTGATGACAGATATGGAGGTTTCCATTCAGGTTTTGCAGGCATTTCGCGATCAGGGTTACCGCATCGCTATCGACGACTTTGGCACCGGCTTTTCCTGCCTGAATTATTTGCGCCGCCTGCCAGTGAATATCCTCAAGATCGACCAATCATTTGTGCGCGATATGCAGAGCGACAGTGCATCGCTCGCCATAGTGTCGTCCATTATTCGTTTGGCAGATTCACTGGGCATGGAGACGATTGCTGAAGGTGTGGAGACTGCCGACGAGCTCGCCATTTTGCATGGCGAGGGCTGCCATTTGATGCAGGGATATCATTTTTCCAAACCCTTGCCTGCCGCTGATTTTGAACAGTGGTTGCAGCGCTGGATGAGTGCTTGAGTGAGCACTGGTTATGTAAGCGAATAGAGGTCATTGGAAGCAGTTTTTTATTGTTTGATTGAAATGGGTTTACGCGGGATTTTTCTGTAGTGGGACCTGCTTTTAGCAGGGAGTCCAGGTAGGGAGGAATCGATCATGCTTATCAAAAATAGATGGTTAGCAGCGATAGTTGTGTGCCTGTTGGCCAGCCCATCAGGCTGGGCTAACGATGATGATCTGGCCTATTTGCAATTAAATCTGGAACAGTTGCTGGATGTACCTGTGACTGGCTCAACCCTGACTCAGGAATCGCTCAAAACGGTTCCTTCGGTAGTGACGGTATTTACCCACGAACAAATTGACCGCTTGGGGTTGGATTACCTCTATGAATTGCTGCGCCTGGTGCCTGGCTTTCAAGTGAGTCGCAATGCGGACAACCCATTCAACTACACCTACAGCGCCGGTGGGCGCCGTTTGGGCAATCGCGCACTGGAAATCCTGCTGGTGGTAGATGGCCGCCTGTTTGGCAACCCGCGTGCGGTGGGCGCAGACACTGGCGTTTCGCTATTTCCACTGGCGCAGATCGAGCGGGTGGAGGTGATCCAGGGGCCAGGTTCAGCGCTCTACGGGTCGGGTGCTTACACCGGTGTAATCAATGTGATAACACGCAAAGGTCAAACCAACCTCAAGGTTTCATTGGGCAGCGACAACCGCCATCAGTTGGATTGGCATTGGTCGGAGCAATTTGGCGCCTGGCAGAACGACCTGTTTTTCCATAACTACGGTGACGACGGTCAGACCTATCATCTGGCGGATGGGCGAGTTACCAGCGATGCACGTCGCGAGCTGGATTTCAATTGGGATCTGCACGATGACCGGCGTCGTATCCAGGCTGCCTGGTACCGTTTGCAAGGTGAGGATTTTTATACCCTGGAGCGGGTGCGCAATGGTTTTAATGAATATCGTCAGCAGTTGCGCCACCTGAGCCTGGAGCAGCAGTTCCAGCCGGCGGACTATTGGAATCTGCATTTGACACTAGCCTATCGCGATGGCGAACAGCACTTTCACGCACCGCTGACCGCTGAGGGCGAGTTGGAAAGAGCAAGTCGTCCATCCAGCCGCGAAGCCATGCTCGCCAAAGTCAGTTTTGAAACGCGTGCTACCCAGGTCACCCTGGCCAATGAGATCACTCTTGATGCCGGTGGCAACCTGCAATTTGGCCTGGATTGGCAAAGGGCAGAGGAAGATGAAACACGTGGGCGTACCAATTACAACCTGGAGGAGTTGGTTAAAAGACAAGGCCTGGTTACCTACTATGGCAACTTTGATTATTCGGTCGTGGTGGAAAAAGCGATTGCCCGGGATACCACTGGCCTTTACGGTCAGTGGATTTATGACCTGGGTGCTGCCACGCGCATGACCTTGGGGGGGCGTTACGATTACTACGAAAGTATCGGTGACCACACCAGCCCACGCCTGGGGTTGGTGCATCAGTTGAATGCAATCCATAGTTTAAAACTGCTCTACGGCGAAGCGTTCCGCGCGCCCAATTTCGTGGAGGTAGCGCTGCTCAATAACCCTTATCTGGCGGGTAATCCGGATTTGGACCACGAACTGGTAAAAACCTGGAACCTGGCCTGGATTGCCACTGGCAAAAGTATGGGAATGGAGTTCGCTGGTTTTTACAGCGAATACGAAAACCCGATTCTCGCCGGTATCCAGGGGACAACGCGGATCTACATCAATGGCCTGGATCAGGAAGCGCAGGGTGCTTCTCTGGATTTGCATTACCAGTGGGATGCCCATTGGTTGATGCGGGTGAGTTACACCCATCTCTACGATTTACCCGATTCGGCCTTTGCCGAATCCGACCATTTGGCGGCAGCGGTCATCAACTACCAGCACGGGCGCTGGAACTGGAATTTATCGGCCAGTTACCAGGGCGCGCGGCAATACCTGATTAGCGCAAGCCAGCGTGGTGAGCTGGAAAGTTACTGGCTGGCTAACGGCCAATTGAGCTACAGCTTCAGCCAGGAAACCAGGATCAGGCTAAGCCTGAAAAACTTGTTGGATGAAGCCTATTCCAGCCCGGCGTTGGGGGTGGGTATTCGG
>JAGKWY010000202.1 GCA_021151625.1 Gammaproteobacteria bacterium
GCTGATTGCCTATATATTTTCACCCAGCCTGTTTAACTGGATTATCAACCCGGAAGGCGCCTGGTACCGACCTTACATCGTCTGGATACTGGTGATTGTAATTGCCTTTGTGATACAGCTGCGGCGCAAAAAATATCAGGATCTGGATTAACTCATCGCCACTGACTTATCTACCAATAACTTTATAAGAACTCATAATGACTTTTGACCTCAGCCAAGTTGCACTTATAGGAATCGGCTACCTGCTGCTTTTGTTTGGTATCGCCTGGATTACCGAGCGCGGCTGGATTCCGGAATCGGTAACGTCACATCCCATCACCTATGTCCTGTCGCTGGGTATTTTCGCCAGTGCCTGGGCGTTTTATGGGGTAATCGATCTGGCATTCCAATATGGTTATGGTGCACTGGCCTATTACTTGGGCACCGGGGCGCTCTTTCTCTTTGCGCCTGTAGCGCTAGCGCCTTTGGCCGAGCTGGCGCGGCGCCATCAGGTGCACTCGCTGGCTGACCTGCTGGTATTTCGCTACCACAGCCACAGTGTTGGCGCGCTTACCACTCTCTGTATGTTGTGCGGGATTCTGCCGCTGATGGCCCTGCAAATTCAGGCCATTGCCGACACCATGCATATCCTGACCGTCAGCTCCAACCCTTCGCTACCGCTGGCAGGCACCGGTCTGACCTTTAAAGATGTGATGGCACTTTGCTATTGCGCCATCCTGGCGTTTTTTACCATTTCCTTCGGCGCCAATCGCGACCAACACCGCGGCTTGATTACCGCCATGGCCTTTGAGTCACTGCTGAAAGTATTCGCCCTCTGCGCCGTCGGGCTGGTGGCTGTTTATGGGGTATTTGATGGATTGGATGGGCTGGATCAATGGCTGCTGGATCACCCGGAAAACCTGGCCCTGCTCCACACCCCCATCCATACCGACTCTGCCCATACATTACTGCTGGTATTTGTAGCTACCGCCGTCACCATGCCACATATTTTTCATTTGGGTTTGGCGGAAAACCCGCTGATGCGCAACTCCCACACTGTTACCTGGGCCTTCCCGCTATTCCTGCTGTTGATGGCGCTGCCGATATTCCCGATCCTCTGGGCCGGCACTGAACTTTCGGTTCCCCTGCCGCCGCAATACTATTCGCTCGGGGTGCCCATCCTGTTCGATTCACCCGGATTGACCCTGCTCGCCTTCCTCGGCGGACTTTCGGCCGCCACTGGCGCTATGGTGATTATCTCCCTTGCACTAGCGACAATGGTGATGAACCACTGGTTGCTGCCCAGCCTTAAATTGCGCACCCGCACCGACCTCTATACCCAGTTGATCTGGCTGCGCCGAGTATTGATCGCCGCCATCTTTGCTGGTGGCTATGTGTTTTACTGGGTGCTGGATAACCGCTTCAGCCTTGCCCATCTGGCGATGACCGCCTTTATCGAAACCCTGCAATTCCTGCCAGCTACTTTTGCAATCGTGTTCTGGAGCAAAGGCAACAAGCGCGGGTTAATTGCCGGTTTATCGGTGGGCACCAGCATTTGGGGGCTGGGCCTGTTGCTGCCCATTCTTACTGGAATCGAATATATCCAGGTGCCGTTGATTCACCTCAGCGTCCCGGTTGGTATCGAATACTGGAGCCAGGTCACCCTGATTTCGCTGGGGCTTAACGCATTCTTCTTCATTGTGATATCGCTGTTCACTCGCCAATCTGATGATGAGCAGTACAGCGCCGAACTCTGCGCCGCTGATGAACTCAGCCACCCGGTGCGTCAGGCACTGGATGTGCACTCGGCATCTGAATTTAAACATCGTCTCGCCAAACCGCTGGGCAAAGTAACTGCCAGCCGCGAGGTAGATATAGCCCTGCAAGAACTTAACCTCACCATCGATGAGCGCCGCCCCTATGCTCTGCGTCGCCTGCGCGACCAAATTGAAGGCAACCTCTCCAGCTTGATGGGCATCCATGTGGCGAGTGAGATCATGGACAAATACATCCCCCATGTCACCGCCGAGGCCCAGAGCACGGTGGACATCAACCTGATTGAAAACCGCCTCGCACAGTATCGCGACCACCTGACCGGTATGGCTGCCGAGCTGAATACCCTGCGCCTCTATCACCGTAAAACCCTGGAAGAACTGCCGATGGCGGTGTGCTCGCTGGGGCGCGACATGGAGGTGCTGATGTGGAACCGGGCCATGGCCAACCTGACCCAAATTCCTACCGAGGACGTTACCGGCTCCTATCTGGAAGATATTCCCGAGCCCTGGTGCAGCCTGCTGATCGATTTCAGCCAAAGTGGGGAACCGCACTTTTACCGCCGCGAAATTGAGCTCAACCACCGCCCGCACTGGATTAGCCTGCATAAAGCCAATATTGAAGGCCCTATTACCGCCGGCGTCTACGATCAGGTCATGCTGCTGGAAGATGTGACTGAAACCCAACTGCTGGAACAGGAACTGGTGCATTCCGAACGTCTCGCCTCCGTGGGCCGGCTGGCGGCGGGGGTTGCCCATGAAATTGGCAACCCCATCACAGGTATTGCCTGCCTGGCGCAAAACCTGAAATACGACTCCAGCGACCCCAAAGAAGTCCTGGAAACTGCAGAACAGATCCTCAGCCAAACTGACCGGGTGGGCCGTATAGTGCAGTCGCTGGTGAGCTTTTCCCATGCCGGCCATGCCAGTAAGTCCGAGTTCGAGGCTGTTTCCATTCGTGACTGCGCCAATGAGGCCATCCACCTGTTATCACTGCAAAAGGAGAAAACCCAGGTACTTTTCTGTAATGACATACCCAAAACTGCCATCATCGCTGGTGACGCCCAACGCATTATTCAGGTTTTTATAAATCTTTTATCTAACGCACGGGATGCCAGCCCTGAGCAAGGGCGTGTTATGCTTGAAAGTAACGAAGATGAGGATTCGGTAACAGTAACTGTTACCGATGAGGGACACGGTATCCCTCCAGAGCTGATCGAGCGAATTCTCGAACCCTTCTTCACCACCAAAGAGCCAGGTGAAGGTACGGGTTTGGGCTTGGCCATGGTTTACAGCATTATTGAAGACCACAGCGGCCATATGGACATCATCAGTCCCGCCGACCCGGTTCACAATCGTGGCGCACAA
>JAGKWY010000113.1 GCA_021151625.1 Gammaproteobacteria bacterium
ATTCATGGGCATGGGCACTTACACCTACATGAAAGGCGGCTTCCCCGGCGAAGACCTGCCCGGTGTTTACGATGCGCTGCCATTCCTGATTTCCAACGTGAACCGCAATCTCGGCTTTGAAAAAAATCCGGCGGATTTCATCAGTGTGAAAGGCAAGAAAGTGGTAGTTCTCGGTGGTGGTGATACCGCGATGGACTGTAACCGTACCTCGATTCGCCAGGGTGCCAGCAGCGTGAGCTGTGCTTACCGTCGCGACGAAGAAAACATGCCTGGCTCCAAGCGCGAAGTGGCCAACGCCAAAGAAGAAGGTGTGCAGTTCCTGTATAACCGTCAGCCAGTTGAAGTTGTTGGTAACGGTAAAGTAGAAGGCGTGAAAGTGGTTACTACCCAATTGGGTGAACCAGATGCCAAAGGTCGTCGCAGCCCGGTAGTGGTTCCAGGTTCTGAAGAGATTTTGCCAGCAGATGTGGTATTGATTGCCTTCGGTTTCCGCACCAGTCCACAACCATGGTTTGAAACCAACGGTGTAAAAACCAATGATTGGGGCGGTGTGATTGCACCTGAACAGCAGCAGTTCAAGTTCCAGACCAGCAATCCGAAAGTATTTGCCGGTGGCGATATGGTGCGCGGATCTGACCTGGTGGTTACTGCTATCTGGGAAGGTCGCGAAGCGGCGCAAGGTATCCTGGATTATCTGGAAGTTTGATTTGCATCTGGTCGATTGAATTGACCATCCCGGTGGCAATAGCTTAGGCTCTGCCACCGCGCAAACCCCGCCATGGCGGGGTTTGTTTTATCTGACCCCTGTTTTTCCCGCACAATGCAAGCAAGGCCAAGGCCTGAGGATAAGAGCATGATCCAACTTAAAAACGACCGTTTTCTCCGTGCACTGCTGAAACAACCGGTAGATGTCACCCCGGTATGGATGATGCGCCAAGCCGGTCGTTATTTGCCTGAGTACCGCGCTTCGCGCGCAAAGGCAGGCGATTTTATGGGCTTGTGCACTAACCCTGAATTGGCCTGTGAGGTGACCTTGCAGCCTCTGGATCGTTATCCTGGTCTGGATGCGGCGATTCTCTTTTCCGACATTCTTACTATCCCAGATGCGATGGGGTTGGGGCTTTACTTCGAGACTGGTGAAGGCCCCAAGTTTCACAAGGCAGTACGCACCGAAGCGGATGTGAATGCGCTGAAGATGATCAACCCCGAGCAAGATTTGCCGTATGTTGTTAATGCTGTAAAAACTATTCGCCGCGAGCTGAATGGCCGTGTCCCGCTGATTGGTTTTTCTGGCAGCCCCTGGACGTTGGCGACCTATATGATCGAGGGCGGTTCGAGCCGCGATTTCCGCCGTGCCAAGGAGATGCTCTACAATCAGCCGCAAGTGATGCATCGTTTACTGGATGTGCTGGCTGATTCGGTGACGGTTTACCTGAATGCCCAAATTAAGGCTGGCGCCCAGGCCGTGCAGATTTTTGATACCTGGGGCGGCGCTTTATCGCACGCGGCCTATCAAGAGTTCTCGCTTAAATATATGCAGAAAATTGTGTCTGGCCTGATCCGCGAAAATGAAGGCCGCGAAGTACCGGTAATCCTGTTTACTAAAGGTGGCGGGCAATGGCTGGAGGCTATGGCGGCAACCGGAGCGACTGCATTAGGTTTGGATTGGACTACTGATATCGGCAATGCCCGCGCCCGCGTTGGTGATAAGGTTGCGTTGCAGGGCAATATGGATCCAGGCATCCTCTATGCGTCACCCGAGCGTATCCGTGCGGAAGTTGGCAGCATTCTTGCGTCGTATGGAAAAGGTTCCGGTCATGTATTCAATTTGGGGCACGGCATAACCCCGGAAGTTGACCCTGAGCACGCTGGCGCATTTATAAACGCCATACATGAGTTGTCGGGCCAGTATCATCTGTAATCTTTTTGTCACCAAGCAGGCTTATTTAACTACCTTTAATCTGCGGGCTCTGGTGTGGCGCGCGTATCTTGATTAAACTCGACGCCATATCCAAAGCTTTTTTAGGAAGATTTAGAAGCTTATTTAGGCAATCAATAGCGGGTTAAACCTAGCGCCTATTGATTAGTGCCAGTTATCCCAAGCAATAAAGTCGATAATTAACACCAAGTGGTGATGTGGGGAAAAGGCGTGGGCATCAAGCAGGTCAAAGTTGACGTTAATGAGCTAACCATAGGTATGTTTGTGTCCGGGCTGGATCGCCCCTGGTCGCAGACTCCTTTTCCTTTGCAGGGTTTCTATCTGCGCGACCTGGGTGAGATCAACCAGCTCAAAGCCTTGTGTAACTATGTTTACATAGACATCGAAAAAGGCCGTGGCCCCATTGCCGCTAATCTCAAGACTATTGCCCCTTCGGCGAAAAAGACCACAACCAGAGAGCGCATCAGCTCATTTACCGAATCAGTAGCTCCCTTAAAAATCCAGCGCGGACTCTATCGCGAAGTTGAGCCATTGCAGCGCGAGGTAAAAAAGGCGCGCCAACTGCATCAAAAGGTTTATGGCGCTGTTGTGGAGGTTATGGACCAACTGGAGAAAAACCAGTTCGATGGTCTGTCATTAGGGGAAACCAAGCGCGTAGCCAGCGAAATGGTGGACAGCGTACTGCGCAATCCAGATGCATTTACCTGGCTGTCCCGTGTGCAGGAAAAAGATGAATACACCTACAGCCATGCCGTGCGTTCATCGGTCTGGGCAATTTTATTTGGTCGCCATATAGGTTTACCCAAGCGTGATCTCGATGTATTGGCTATGGGAGTATTGCTCAAAGATGTGGGCAAGGTGCAGTTAGATGCGGCCCTGCTAGCCAAAACCGAGCGCAACGCGGAAGAGGAAAGCCTGTATGAAACTTTCGTCGAGTTGGGATGTGAAATTCTGCGTCAAACACCTGGGGTAGAGCCACGTGTCATCAGTGTGGTGAAAACTCACTGCGAGCGCTTGAATGGTAGCGGCTTTCCGCAGGCATTATCGGGGGACAAGATTCCTTTGCTCGGTAAAATTGCCGGGATAGTGACCTATTACGATTACGTTACCAATCCGCGTGGTTCGCGTCATCCCATCGCGCCCTCCAAGGCGGTAGGCAAGCTCTATGAGTTGCGCAATATCCAGTTCCAGGAGGAGTTGGTGGTAGAGTTTATCCGCGCCATTGGCTTGTACCCTACAGGCACGCTGGTGGAGTTGAGTACTGGCGAAGTGGCGGTGGTTGTCGAGCAAAACTTCGAGCGTCGCCTGAAACCGCGAGTAATTGTGGTGTTGGATGCGTACAAGCAGCCGCTGGATGAATACCTGTTGCTGGATTTGTCGGAAGACGACAAACGCAAGCAGGAGTTGCTGGACTCGGGTAAAAAATCCCGCTATGAAATTGAAAAAATCGAAATTGCCCGCGATCTTGAGCCGGGTAGTTATGATGTCGATATTTCAGGTATTCGCGATCACTACCTGATGAAAAATGAAAAGAAGGGCTTAATGGCATTATTAAGTCGCTTAACCACCCGCAACTCCTGATCTCTTTCTGTTAAAACGTCACTGTTAGCGGGTGACGTTTAGGTTTGTCCAATAATCCCTCCTTCAGTTACTGCCATTAAAAAGTAAAACTAATTGCCTAAGGTTGCATTGGGCAGGGTACAATCGCGGCCTTTCCCATCGTCCAAAATGGCGTTGGAGAACATAACATCTGGTCGATCGGCAACTCCAATCGGCTGTCAATTAATCAGTAACAACAAAGAGAGCAAGCAATGTTTGAATGGTTAGCCAGCCCGGAAGCCTGGGTTGCCCTGGCAACGCTGACGGCCCTGGAAATTGTGTTGGGGATCGACAATATTATTTTCATTTCGATTCTGGTGGGAAAGCTTCCCGAACATCAGCGGAAATTTGCCCGCACTGTAGGTCTTGGTTTGGCCATGCTTACTCGCCTGGCATTGTTGTTCTCCCTTGCGTGGGTAATGGGGCTAGTGGATCCGTTGTTCCATGTGTTTGGGCATCCAATTTCCGGCCGCGATATTATTTTGATCGGCGGTGGCCTCTTCCTGATTGCCAAAGCCACTCATGAAATTCACGGCAGCCTTGAAGGCGCAATTGAAAGTGAGCGCAATGTTGCTGCTCATGGCCTGATGGTTGTTCTGGTGCAAATTGCGATTCTGGATATTGTGTTCTCACTGGATTCGGTTATTACCGCGGTAGGTTTGGTGAGTCAGGTTCCAATCATGGCACTGGCAATTATTATCGCCGTAGGCGTTATGTTGTTCGCCGCTAAACCAATCGGTGATTTTGTTGATGAACATCCAACTATCAAAATCCTGGCGCTCTCCTTCCTTGTAATCGTTGGTTTCACTCTGATGATTGAAGGCTTCGAAGTGCATGTGCCCAAGGGCTACATTTACTTCGCAATGGCCTTCTCGCTGGGTGTCGAGATGATCAACATCAAGTTGCGCAAAAATATGGATAAGCCGGTGGAGTTGCGTAAGGACTATCCTGGTGATCAAAACCCACAAGATTAATCGTTAATCACTATCTAAAGAATAAAAAAACGGGCCCCCAGCGGCCCGTTTTTTTATTGGGATTATTTTTCTATGACAATAAAAAAGCCAGCGAGGTTTTCACCAGGCTGGCTTTATCAATATGGTAGCTAGAGGCGGACTTGAACCGCCGCCCCCAGCATTATGAGAGCTGATAACCTGCCCTCACTGAACCTCAAAACTAGGAAAATCAATGGGTTAAAGCCACACTGGGCCATAGTGAACCATTATGAATGGTGGAATTATGGATTGTGAAGTGGTGATTTAATCAACTCGTCCCTCTTCCCAACAAGTATACCCCCCCTTACTTCATAGTAAATTTTCGAATATTTCGTTTGTTGCGATTATTTCGTTTGGGCGTATACTGACAGCAGTGCCAATTCCGGCACTCATAACTATGGAGCACACAGGGACCTGTGAATATGAAAATGACCAATCGTAAATATGAACTTCCAAGTAGCGAGGAAGTAGATCTCGCTAGAGTGAGTGCGGCAGCACTTACAAAACTGCTTCAGGATTTACCTGATGACCATAGAGCCAATATTAAGATGGGAGGTGAAGACTTAATTATCCCGAGGCAAGCGGTAGAGTTATTGAGAGACATTTTGGCAGGCATGTCGGCCGGCAAGACTATAAACATAGTTCCAATGGCATCAGAGTTAACCACTCAGCAAGCTGCTGACTTTCTCAATGTTTCTCGTCCTTACTTGATTGGATTACTTGAACAAAAAGAACTGAATTACACGTTAGTTGGGACTCATAGAAGGATTAGGTTTGATGACCTTCTCACCTATAGAGAAAAAATGGTTAATCGCTCCAAGGCTGCAATGGATGAACTCATGAAGCTTTCTCAGGAGCTAGGTATAGGTTATTAATGAAATATACAGTCGTTTATGACGCGTGCGTTCTATACCCATCGGCATTGCGAAATGTACTCATTGAACTGGCAATGCCAAATTATGCATTGTTTCGAGCGAAGTGGACTGAGCGTATAGAATCTGAATGGCTAGAAAATTTAATTAGCAACCGCCCAGACCTTGATCCGGAAAAACTTCGGCGCACCGCACAACAAATGCGAATTGCAGTTCCTGACTGTATTGTTACAAGATATGAAAAACTGGAAGCCTGTTTAGAACTGCCAGATCCGAATGATAGGCATGTATTAGCCGCCGCAATTAGATCAAAAGCGCAAGCAATTGTTACTCGAAACTTGAAAGATTTTCCCTCAGAAGCTTTAAATGAGTTTGATATTGAAGCGATTCATCCTGATGTATTTTTAATCAACCAATTTGACTTGAGCAATGCAAAAGTACTGGATGCAATAAAAAATATTCGAGCCAGAATGACAAATCCAAAATATTTTGCAGATGAGTATCTTGATTCATTATCTGTTGATGGCATTACGGCCTTTTCTCAAAAGCTAAAAGAGTTTGAGCATTTAATATGATGGTATTAGTTTCTTGGGTTGTGCAATTTTTTTGGAGTTTCAATGCCTAAACGAACAAATAATTTTCAGTTGTTAATTCACAAAATATATGAAAATTTAGTTGATGGCTCTACTCAGGTAACTGAGTCGGGAATGGTTTGGGATAGTCAAGGCGAAATTCTTCGTGAAGTAGATATTTTAATTGAGCGAAAGGGAATGAATTCTGATGAAAGCTTTTCTTGGATGATTGAGTGTCGAGATCGCTCACGGAAAGAGAGCATAGAGTGGATTGATGGGCTGATTGGGAAGTCTTTGAGCCTAAATGTAAATAAAGTAGTTGCAGTGTCAAGTAAAGGGTTTGCGCGGTCGGCGATCAAAAAAGCTGCGGCAAATGGTATTGACACTATAACACTTAAAAAATGTTTAGACTTAGATACACCAGAATACCTGAGATCCTTTGAGTTTCTACTTTCCGATGAGCGTTATAAATTTCATATAGGTGATGTTGAGTTATTGGATATAAATTATAAAAAAATTGATTATCCTTTAGATGCTATAGATTCATGGTTGATCCGTAAAAGGGGGACTGATGAATATATAGTCTTTCGCAATTGCATTGAAAATATGTTTAGCGATTTAATTAGTTCTCCGACAACCAGTAAAATTTTATGTGATGAAGCAATTTCAAAGGGGGCGTATTATGGGGATCAAGTTGCGGTCTCGAAAAAAATGGCAAAATTTCATAAGGATTTGATCGTTCGTTTTAATGACCATATTTTCTATGATGCACAAAAAAAGTATTGGGTTTTCGGGTTTTTAAAATTAAAATTCATTTGTTTGTTTCTTGTGGCTTATATCAAACGGATGTTTCTATTTATGAATTCTCGAGAAATTATGTTTCTATTGCTGAGTTTACTATGGCAAATTCAACGAAAAAAGCTGCGGTTGTCGTTCATGAGGGTGAGGATATAAAGGGTATAAGCGTTGTTGATATTAAGTGATTGATTGTTGCTTTGTATTGGTTGTGCTTTTGTCCTTTAGCAGGTTTTCTGTTTCTTGTTTTTAGCTAAATAAAATTGGGTTTTGTGAGGTCTGCATGCAAAGGTTATTATTGCCTGTTCTGCTATTTGGGAATTCCTTTTTAAGGGTTTTTGCTGTTTTAGATTTTTGTGAAACTTCGCAATTTTAAGTAATTCTATTCTTTAATAGTAACCCAATTTGGCTCCTTCAACCCCTGCATACAAAGCTTCACATCATTGTCAATAACATTATTTGGTTTAATGCATTCCTTGGCTGAGCGCCTGTGTATCATCACGAAAGGTTTTTGTGGGTTGGTGATGCGGTCTGAGGCGGTTTTTACGTCTCTACAGGAGTTGTCTCTAAACGCTAGATTTTCGGGTGAAGAGTTTCTGTTGTATTCATTAATCCAATAATTGCAGGTCTTTATTAATTGCTGTAATTGAGGGTCTTTAATGTCGCTGGAGACAACTATTCTATTTTCCGCTTGCGCGTTGCTTGCACCTGTATAGAGAGTAATTTGTGGCTCTTCACCTCCAGATCTTTTTCTACACTTCGGTAATTCTTCTGCGTTGTGGTCACGGCTTTTTTGCCACATTTTCATGTAGCTAGCATTTCCGCCTTGTCGCAGTTTGTACTCTGCTTCTTGTAATTGCTTTTCGATTCGCCAGCACTCATTCGCGCTGGCTGTTTGTGCTAAAAGTATGTTGGTGATTGCTACCACAATCAGAACTATTATTTTTCTCACGTTCCCTTCCTCCATCTACTGGCAACCTTGGCCGCAATTATTAGGCCCTCCCTTGTGCCCCTAAGTCACCCAGGGATTGCTTTGTCCTGCCGTGCTTCCGGTAACTCTTCGCCATAGGCGAGCCATAACCCGTATTCAGGCCATGCTTTGCCAACCAATGCCTGTCTTTTGGCTAAGGGTGTCCCTGCTCACTCGTTCAGTTTCAATAATGAGATTGATTCTGTCCATTACATTCAATGACGTTTCCCCGGGGGGGGATACTGCTTCAAATGTATGCTTTTAGTTCGATCAGGAGTCTGGTGCGGTACGTGGAGGTTGGCATGAGGAAGATAAGTCCTGTTGTCAAATTTAGGGTTGACAGAGTGCGCTCAGGTCGCCAAAATGCGCGCCTCACAAATATGGCTAGATAGCTCAGCCGGTTAGAGCACAGCACTCATAATGCTGGGGTCGGCGGTTCAAGTCCGCCTCTAGCTACCATATATATGAAAAGCCAGCTTGGGAGACCAAACTGGCTTTTTTTATGGCTATTTGGTTTGATTTCAGGTGTTTTTCGCTTTTGGGAGCCGCTTGGGCAGAAACGGGGTATATGCGTTTATCTACCCTCAACGGCTATCTTGAACAACCTTTAATAAACAGGCTCACGATGGAATTTCTCGATCTCGCTCCCGTTACCCGCGCCCAGGGCAGTGTGCATTTGCCCGGTTCCAAAAGTATCTCCAACCGTACCCAGTTTTCCGAATAAAGAGGCGGATCTGTTCCTGGGGAATGCCGGCACGGCTTTCCGCCCGCTGACAGCGGCCCTGGCCTTGAGTGGCGGTACTTACAAGTTGCACGGCGTACCACGTATGCACGAGCGCCCGATTGGCGATTTGGTGGATGCGTTGCGTCAGATCGACGCGGACATTACCTATCTTGGTCAGGAAGGCTTTCCGCCCCTGCTGATCAAGCCCGCGCAAATCGCAGCGAAAGGCAGCATCAAGATTCGCGGTGATGTCTCCAGCCAGTTCCTGACGGCGTTGCTGATGGCGCTGCCGATGACCGGCAAGGAAACCCAAATCGAGCTGGTGAGCGAGTTGATCTCCAAGCCCTATATTGAAATCACCCTAAAGTTGATGGCGCAATTCGGCGTGAATGTTCAACGCGATGGCTGGGAGCGTTTCACTGTGCCAGCGGCGACTGGTTACACCAGCCCGGGCCGTTTGTTTGTGGAAGGCGATGCATCTTCTGCCTCCTATTTCCTCGCGGCCGGTGCTTTAGGTGGTGGCCCACTGCGCGTGCAGGGTGTGGGTGCAAACAGTATTCAGGGTGATGTGGCTTTTGCTGATGCGCTCGCAGAGATTGGCGTGACCATCACCAAAGGTGAAAACTGGATTGAGGCTTCGGCGCCTTCATTGCCGCTCAAAGCCTTTGATCGCGATTTCAACCATATCCCCGATGCAGCAATGACCCTCGCGGTTGTAGCGCTCTTCTGCGACGGTCCTTCGCGCTTAACCAATATCGCCAGCTGGCGCGTTAAAGAAACGGATCGTATTTCCGCAATGGCTACTGAACTGCGCAAGCTGGGCGCGATTGTGGAAGAGGGCGAGGATTGGTTGCGTGTAACGCCGGTGAAAAATTTAATTGCGAATGCCGCCATCGACACTTATGACGATCACCGTATGGCGATGTGTTTCTCGCTGGCAACTTTTGGTGGAGTGCCTGTGCGCATTAATGACCCCAAATGTACTGCGAAAACCTTCCCGACTTATTTCGATGTATTTGGTTCAGTCGTTAAATAATTGACGAAATAACTGCGCAATAAAAAATGCCGCTGCTGCGGCATTTTTTATGTCTGTGATTTGAATAACTAACTATTCGCTAAAGGTAATCTTACAGCCCCAAATCACTCAGGCTCGGGTGATCATCCGGGCGCCTTCCTTGCGGCCAATGAAATTTGCGCTCGCTTTCCGCAATCGGCAAATCGTTAATGCTGGCGTAGCGTTTTTGCATTAAACCCTGTTCATCGAATTCCCAATTTTCATTGCCGTAAGAGCGAAACCACTGCCCCGCATCGTCATGCCATTCGTAGGCAAAACGCACGGCGATGCGATTGCCCTCAAATGCCCATAATTCTTTGATCAGGCGATACTCATTTTCCTTCGCCCATTTGCGCGTTAAAAATTCCACAATTTGCGCGCGACCTTGAGGGAATTTGCTGCGGTTACGCCATTGGCTATCAAGCGTGTAAGCGAGCGATACCTTGTGCGGGTCGCGATTGTTCCAGCCATCTTCGGCGGCGCGAACTTTCTGGATGGCCGTTTCACGGGTAAAGGGCGGAAAGGGCGGGCGAGCTTCAGTCATAAATAAAATCCATAAAAGTAAGAAGCAAAAAAAGAAAAATTAATCTGCAATACGTTGAATGCCGGGCATGGTGACGTAGCCGGTTAAATGTTCAATGCGGCCCATCCAATTCTGCACATACAAATATGGCTCAAGGTCAACCTTACCCTCATTTGCCAGGGCGATATAAGGGTAGATCGCAATATCGGCAATGGTCAGTGTGTTATTGGCAAGCCAGTGGCGTGATTGCAAATGCAAATTCAATACCGATAAAACTTGCGTGGTGATTTTCGTCGCGTCATCAAGGTTAATTGCGCGGCCAAATTTATGGTGCAGGCGCAGGGTGTTGGGGCCGCGTGCAATTTCATTGGCTGCAACCGCCAGCCAGCTGACCACTTCCGCCATTTTTGCCGGCTCTTGTGGAAACCACTCATCGGCACCATAAGAGCGCGCCAGATAAACCAGGATTGCCTGACTATCGCGCACAACCGTATCGCCATCCACCAATACCGGCGTTTGTCCGAAAGGATTTAACGCTAAAAACTGTTCAGTCTTATGTTCACCCGCAGCGCTGTTAAGCAGTTTGCTGTGATAGTGCAAACCCAAAAGTGATAACAACAAACGCACTTTGTGGCAGTTGCCGGATAAACCAAATTCGTAGAGTGTGATCATGGGGCCTATGTCCTTTCAATAAAATGACTAATACATGCGATTCAGTTGGCAAGTTTGTTAAATCGATTGCTGGTTTTTTAATAGCATTTGCAGCTGCGCTTTCAGATTTTCATTTTCAATCAATATGGGTTCTACCTGCGCGCGAATTTCTGCTTCGCTAAAGCGCGGCGTAATATGTTGCGGGCAGTTCCAATCAAAGGCTTCAATAGTGATTAAAATTGCGCGTTCAATGTGCGCACGGTAATTTGGATCTGCCAGTGCGGCGATAATCTCGGGTTGTTCACTGGCGTGCACAATGCGCGCACGCCCCCAAAGTTTTAACCGACGCTGCCGCGCGTAATCCATCAGGAACATACTGATGCGCTCATCAGCATTAATATTTCCCACACTCAGGTACTGGCGGTTACCGCGAAAATCGGCAAAGCCAATGGTGCGTGAATCAATCACTTTTAAAAATCCAACAGGCCCGCCGCGATGTTGCACATAGGGCCAACCATTTTCCCCGACGGTTGCCTGGTAAAAACTATCGCGCGCCTGAATAAATTGTATTTCCGCCGCGGTTAATTCATTGCGCGGATCGTCCGCCAATTCAAAGTTGCGATTTCCCGCGCGGCTGCCGTACAACTCCTGTGCAGCTTTCACGCTGGGGGTAAAGGTGATATCGGCAAAGGCGCGTGACATGGATTTATCCTCCGGTCGTGATTCGGTAGCCCTCAAGGCCACAAAAGCAGTTTGCCAATTGCAACAATCACTAAGAATACTCACAATTGCGAATTCATTATTTCCAAAACCGGAATAATCTATGGATCGCCTAACTGAAATGCAGATCTATGTAGCGGTCGCCGAAGCTGAGGGGTTTGCATCAGCCGCGCGGCGCCTGAATATCTCACCGCCGGTAGTTACCCGCGCAGTGGCGGATTTGGAAGCGCGCCTGGGGGTGAAATTGCTGAATCGCACCACCCGTTATGTGCGTGTTACTGAGGCGGGCTTGCGCTACCTGGAGGATGCACGCCGGGTAATTGCCGCTGCCGATGAGGCGGACGAAGCGGTTATCGGTATTAATGGCGAACCACGCGGGCATATTGCGGTGACGGCGCCAGTACTATTCGGGCGCATCTATGTTATGCCCGGCATAGTGGATTATTTGCAGCGCTATCCGGCCACCGAAGTGTCGGCTATGTTTGTGGATCGCGTAGTGAATTTATTGGAGGAGGGTATTGATGTTGCCCTGCGTATTGGCGAACTGGGCGATTCCAGTTTTCACGCCTTGCGCGTTGGCAGTGTGCGACGTGTACTCTGCGCTTCGCCGGATTATATTGCGCAGCATGGTTTGCCTGCGCACCCGAATGAATTACAGAATCACTCGCTGATAGTCGCAGCCAGTTTGGGCATGAATGCGGAATGGCGATTTATGGAGCAGGGCAAACCCCTGTCGGTGCGTATTAAGCCGCGTCTGGCGGTAACCAGTATTGATTCGGCGATTGATGCAGCGGTGCGTGGCCTAGGCATTACACGCATAATGTCCTACCAGATTGCACAAGAATTGGCGCAGGGAAAATTGCAAATTCTGCTCAGCGAATTTGAGCCGGATATTGTGCCTGTACATATTTTACATCGCGAAGGGCGCTACGCCTCTGCAAAAATTCGCAGCTTTATTGATTTAATGGCGGAGCGTTTGCGCGCTAATCAATCGTTAAACTAATAAGTATTCGTTGATTGATTTGAATTGTTGGACTGATACGCAACATTTGGTTTATACAAAAAAAGCCGGCATCTGCCGGCTTTTTTTGTGCGAGAAGAAATTACTTAAAAAAATATGCCTAACTCAGGTGCGATGGTCATAAACAATGCGCCGCCGATAATGCCCGCCGCGATTAATAAACGCATTGTTCCTGCAGCAAAGCCATCCGCAGTCTGGAATCTATCCCACAGGCCCAGGCGCTTTTGCAATTCGCGCTCTTCGCCTGGAGTTAGTGTTGGATATTCAGTGGGAATAGCTGCCGCGTCAGGAGCGTCCTCGGTGGCTTCGCCTTTATTAATCCACACAGCAACACGGGTTTCGGTTTGTAACAAGTGTTCTAGTGTAACTTGACGCAATGCACCTAGCCCTCCCAATGCGGTATTGATCCAGCTATCGACAGCGTTAAGCCAGTCGCCAATGTTGTCGCGTGTGGGGGGCACAAAAGTAAATTCGCCGAGTGCAGTGGACCAGTTTTCTATTTCCATTTTCTCCAGAATGTGCGGCGGTAAATTTACCTGATGCGCGCCGTTATAAACGGCATGCAATGCAGAAAATACTTCTTGCCCTGCATTGATCAAACGGTCCAGCTCACGCTTGCTAACATTGCGATCCGCCGTAACTACTGCATAAGTGTTGCTCATTAATGCGCGACTATCGGCAATATTGGCGTGCTGGTGATCAGCGTAATGCAGCAGTGCCAGTAAGCCGTTCAGATATTTATCCCAACCTTTGCCGAGTTTACGTGCAGCCAATAAATGTGCAGTGCGGCATTCCATATCGTGTTTGAGTACTTCCTGCTGTGCAGCGGAGCATTCATCACTCAGTGTTTCAATCAGCGCGGGTAGTTCACGTTTTTTTACCTCCTTGCTGCGAAAGCGAATAACGCCATCGGGCGGGGTATAAATACCGTCGCGCAAGGCGATCAATAAATTGCGTTCTTTTTCCAGTACACGCAGACTGTCCAGTTTGGCAACCAGGGCTTGCGGATACAGCTCGTGCAATGCGTCTTGAATTGAATCGATTTTAATATCGTACAGCTGGTGATGCTTTTGCGAGGAGCGTACAAACGAGCGTCCGAGATAGGCACCGCGATAGCGGCCATTTAAATATTCGCGTGAGTAGCGTTTGTCCAGCTCGGCAAAAATTTCTTCATCAGGTTTGAATTCAATTTGGAAGCGTTCAAGCAGTTTTTGGGTAAACGCTTCTTTCAATGCAGCGGCGTTATCAAAAATAATCCAGCTGCTGCGATTATCCAGCACGCCGGGAACATAAATTTTCTTCGCGTTTTGCTCGCGCTCATGATTATACGGATGTGTTGCCCACATGCGCGGCGGCTGGGCGATATCCGCAGTAAATACGCGGTGCTTCTCCGGGTGTTCACCAGGTACATTGGCTGCTTTGCCATAACCCGGATCGTTCAGGATTTTAGCAGTGTGTTGCATGACGCGCGTTTGGATAACAAACACATCTTTATTGGCGATACCCTGATTAACCTGGTCATTCAAAAAACTTTGCGCACTGTCCCAGGCTTCATCGGCAGCTTGAAGCTTATGCAGTGCATGAATTAATGCATCACTACCCGTTACTGACACTGCAACCAGATCGGCCTGGAACTCCATTTCGCGCGAAAGTGCGCGCTGGGCCAATAGCACCAAATTAAAAAAGGTCTCCATGGTTGCGCGCAGTGACCACACGATCAAACGCAAAGCCCAACCGATCCAGGCGATGCGCACATC
Source organism: Gammaproteobacteria bacterium (assembly GCA_021151625.1). GTDB lineage: Bacteria > Pseudomonadota > Gammaproteobacteria > Pseudomonadales > Cellvibrionaceae > Cellvibrio. Next base: position 14,190 of record JAGKWY010000113.1, read on the forward strand.
GACACTGGAAAGAAAGCGCAGAAATTTATCCAGTGCATCGCGCCGCGCAATAATGTGCGCGGCAATTTGCTGCGCTACATAGACCCAGTTGCCCAGTGCCATAGAACGTTGGGCAAAGTGGCCAAATTCATGCGCAAGCACGGCTTTTAATTCGCTGATGGTTAAGGCATTCACCAACGGCAAGCCAATTTCCAGATTCTTTTTGGAGGGAAAAATAAAATTGAGCAGGGATAAATCGTAAAACACGCAGGCATTGACGCGCGGTGATAAAAATACCCGATGCGGGCGTGGTGCGCCGGTTTCATCGGCCAAGCGGTTTAAAAACGCAATTAATTGCGGTTCGCTTGCGACCGTGACTTCGTACTCCTGCTCAATGCTGCCTTTCTTTACGAACAATAAGGCTTTAATCATAAACACCGCTAAAAAGCCGGAGCTGGCGGCGAGTAGCCAGATAAAGATATTGGCTCTGGGGGCTGCCAACTGGGTCTCGGCCAGATGGTAGGCCGACCAGGCAAACCATCCGGTTATTGCCAGGTAAAACAGCATAAAACCCAATAAACCAAGGGCCGCCAGTGTGGCCTGGCGCTTGTGGGATGCGCTGGGTTTGGTGAGGTCAGCGGGAACACTAACCGGGTTTGCAGGGTAAATGTGGTCCATAAATAACTTCCTTTGTAAATGGCTAAATAGGTATTACGGGTTTTGCGGTAGCGATGGCGGTTAGCGCAGCTGAACTTTCTGGTTATATTTTTAGTGTCACTGAGTGTAGTGACTGACGCGCCAGGGGGCAATTAGCCAATGTCTGCATTTTTAGACTTTTTTGCGTAGCTAATTATTGCTCGCACGCCTTTGGGTTTATATGCTGCCGCTCTAGGTTAAGGCCAGGAGGATGAGTCATGTCATACCAACAACTGCAACAACACTTTTTAAAAATATCGCACTTGCAACATTTGGAAGCTATCTGCTCCTGGGATCAGGCGGCGATGATGCCCGACGGTGGCAATGATGCGCGCAGTGAAGCTATGGCCGAGTTGTCGGTGTTGGTGCATCAACAAACAACGGCCGCGCATTTGGCCGACTGGATTGGTGCTGCCGAGCAAGAGAATTTATCCGCAGCGGAACAGGCGAGCCTTGCCGCCATAAAGCGTCGCTGGAAACAGGCTACGCAATTGCCAGAGGATTTGGTGCAGGCGCAATCGTTGGCCAATTCCACCTGCGAACACGCCTGGCGTGAACAGCGCAAAAATAACGATTGGAATAGTTTTAAACCCAATCTCGCAAAAGTAATTGAATTGGTGCGCGAGGAAGCGCGTATTCGCGCCGCCGATTCCGGTTTGCGCCCCTACGATGCCATGCTGGAACTCTATGAGCTGGGCATGACCACGGCCAAGCTGGATGTATTATTTGCCGATGTAAAAACCTGGTTGCCGGAATTTATCCAGCGCGCCGATGAAATCCAGCAGCAGAAAAAAATTATTATCCCGCAGGGTCCGTTTGCGATAGAACAACAAAAAGAACTGGGTCTGGCGGCAATGAAATTGCTCGGGTTTGATTTTACCCATGGCCGCCTGGATGTCAGCACCCATCCCTTTTGCGGTGGCGTACCGACCGATGTGCGCATTACCACGCGTTATGATGAAAATGATTTTATGAAGGCGCTGCTCGGGGTAATCCATGAAACCGGCCATGCGCGCTACGAACAAAACCTGCCAAAAACCTGGGCGGGTTTGCCGGTAGGTGAAGCGCGCTCAATGGGCGTCCATGAATCACAAAGTTTATTTTTTGAAATGCAGCTGGCGCGCTCCAAAGAGTTTACGCAATTGCTCGCTCCGCTGGCGCGCACTTTTTTGCAGCGCGAGCAAGATCCGGCGTTTAGCGATGACAATCTATCTGCCTTTAATACGCGCATGAAGCGCGGTTATATTCGTGTGGATGCCGATGAGTTGACCTATCCCGCACACGTAATTTTGCGCTATGAAATCGAACGCGCGTTGGTGGAAGGCGATATTGATGTGGATGATATTCCCGCACTCTGGAATGAAAAAATGCAAGCCTATCTGGGCTTGTCAACCGAAGGTAATTATCGCGATGGTTGTATGCAGGATATTCACTGGCCCGGCGGTGCTTTTGGTTATTTTCCTTCGTACACATTAGGCGCAATGTATGCTGCACAGGAATTTGCCGCCGCCAATCGTAGCATTGCGCAGTTGCCGCAAAAAATTGAGCAGGGCGAGTTAGCACCATTGTTTGCATGGTTGCAAGAGAATATCTGGAGCAAGGGCAGTTTGTTGTCCACCGATGAACTAATCACTGCTGCCACGGGTGAGCCATTGAATGCGCGTTTTTTCAAAACGCATTTGCAGCGTCGCTACCTGGATAACAATTAATTTTTTGGCAATAAATTTTTTAGTCAGTGTTTGCAGTTGAGTCGATTTATGCAGGTAGGTTTTGATTACGGTACGTCGAATTGTGCCATGTCATTTGTGGAGGGCGGCACAGCTAAACTGGTGCCGCTCTATGGCGATGACGCTTTTGTTCCCTCTACGCTTTATGCGCTGGAGCGTGGATTTATTGCTGAATTGATTGCGCAGCAATTGCAGGACCCGCAGGCGCGACAAGCTTATGCACAAACGCGCTCCGGCGCCTTGGCGCAAGCACGTGCGGGCAAACTGGAACATGATGTTGCGCAAGTTACTGAGGGATTATTTTACGGCGCCGATGCGATTGCACATTATGTTGCCGCGCCGGAAGAAGGCTATTTTATTAAATCCCCCAAATCGTTTTTGGGTGCAAGCGGTTTGCGCCCGCAAATGGTAGGTTTCTTTGAGGATCTGGTCGCCGCCATGATGCTCAATGTCAAACAGCGCGCAGAAACTTATTTGCAACGTGATATTACCCAGGTAGTTATTGGTCGTCCGGTTAATTTCCAGGGAATTAATGCGCAGGAATCCAATAGCCAAGCGCAAGCGATTTTATCGGCAGCGGCACAGCGAATTGGCTTTCGCGATATTGAATTCTTATTTGAGCCGCTCGCCGCCGGTTTTGATTTTGAAATGCGTCTGCACGAAAATAAAAAAGTGCTGGTGGTGGACGTAGGTGGCGGTACCACCGACTGTTCAATGGTATTGATGGGGCCTGCGCATCGCAATAATTTGCAGCGTGCGCAGGATTTTCTCGGCCACACTGGCGAACGCATTGGCGGTAATGATTTTGATATCTTGCTTGCCCAGAAAGCGCTTATGCCATCTTTTGGTATGTTGTCGCCGTTAAAAACTGGTTTGCCTATGCCGCTAATGCCCTTTGTAAATTCCATGGCGATTAACGATATAGGTGCGCAATCCGATTTTTACGATGCCAATACCACTTTCCTGCTGGAGAAGTTACAGCGCGAAACCACTGAGCCGGAACTGCTAAAACGTTTTGTGGCGATGCGCGAACACAAACATAATTTTGCAGTAGTGCGTGAAGCTGAGCTGGGGAAAATTGCCTTATCCTCTGCTGCGATTCATGGTTTTCCTTTGGGTTTTATTGAGCCGGGGCTAGTGCCAGAAACCAGTGCACAATCCTATGCCGAAATCGTCAGCCTGTTACTGCAAAAAATTGCCCATCTGATTAATGACGCAACCACACAAGCGGGCAGCTTGCCCGATATTGTGTATATCACCGGCGGCAGCGCCAAATCGCCATTAATTCGCCAGCTGGTGCGTGAATTATTGGGTGAGGATATTGAGATAGTAGACGGCGATCACTTCGGCAGTGTGGCGGCAGGATTGGGTGTTTGGTCGAATAGAATTTTTGGCGCGAATTAATTGGGATTTTTAGATTTTCCGGGCTAGTGAAGGCTAGCCCGGGTGTTTCAAGTTGGCCGTATAAAGCTGTGCCGGCTGTTCGGGATCATCCGCATCTGTCACCAGCAATAGTTCAATGTTGTTGCCCCGTTGGTCGGCTTCAACACCCTCCAGTTTTACGGTCCTATCAATCGACTCCAGCAATACCAGATCGCCTGTGCGATTAATTATCCCGATTGCTGAGCCCATGCATTGCCCATCCAGATAAGAATCTGAAGTGTTTTCTGCACTGGCAGTAAATACTATATCGCCATTGGCAAGTGGCGTTGCATCGGTAAAGCACAGCGGGACTTCACTGATATTGCCCAGGTTATAGGGGGTAATATGGATATGCGGCGCAAATTTTTTATCGGGTGCGCGTAGCACTTTATAAAAATCGGCCAGCGATAAACGAATACTCGCATTCAATTTATTTTTCTTGTTGCCGCGCTGAAATAAATAGATTGAATCTTCTACTACCGCTGCACCTTCAATATTCAGCTTGCCGATTTCGTCTTTAAGAAAATCGTAAAACTTCTCCAGCTCAATCAATTGCGGGCTGCTATGGATATTGCCCTGTGCATCCAGGTTGACTAGCGCACTGCGGTGACGATTCTTTTTGGAGCCGGAGCCCAATGCCAGCAAGCTGGGCTGCGCAGCAAAATCAGGTAGCAACATCAGTACTTCAATATCAGGCTTTTCAGCTTTGCGCTCCTCCGCTTCCAGCGGTAACTCGCCATCAAAGCAGCGATGTAATTGCCCGTGAGAGTTTCCCTCCAACAAAAATTGCCCCAAATGCAATTCATCATCTGCAACCACATACAGCCATGGCCCCACCTGCACCAAGCCGCTGGCCGCACTCAAATGCGGGTGGCGATTGGCATGAGAACCCTGTGCTAACAACAGGCTTTTTAGTTCGGTGAGCTGAATCATGATCGAATCCCGCATAAAAAAATGGCCGCTAGATGCGGCCATTTTATATTGAGTTAGACGTTAAACAGGAAGTGCATTACGTCTCCATCGCGCACGATATATTCCTTACCTTCCTTACGCGATTTGCCCGCATTCTTCGCGCCTTGTTCGCCGTTGTACTGTACGAAGTCTTCGTAGGCGATGGTTTCTGCGCGAATAAAACCTTTTTCGAAATCGGTGTGGATTACACCGGCAGCTTGTGGTGCTGTTGCTCCCACCGGAATGGTCCAGGCGCGCACTTCTTTTACACCGGCAGTGAAATAGGTTTGCAAACCGAGTAATTGATAGCCGGCGCGGATTACGCGGTTCAAGCCTGGCTCTTCCATGCCCATTTCATCGAGGAATTCTTTTTTGTCATCGCCTTCAAGTTCGGCGATGTCGGCTTCGAGCTTGTTGCAAATAGGCACTACAACAGATTTTTCTTCCGCGGCGATTTTGCGCACTACGTCCAGGTGTGGATTATTTTCAAAACCATCTTCGGCCACGTTGGCGATGTACATGGTGGGTTTGAGCGTGAGCAAATTAATTTCTTTTAGCAGCGCAATTTCGTCTTTATCTAGCGGGAAGGAGCGCAGTGGTTTTGCTTCGTTCAAATGCGGTTGGATTTTTTCCAGCAGCGCTTTAATTGCAATGGCGTGTTTGTCGCCGCCTTTGGCGGATTTGGCGTAGCGGTTAATGGCTTTATCTACCGCTTCCAGATCAGCGAGGGCGAGCTCGGTATTGATAACTTCGATATCGGCAGCGGGGTTTACACCGTTGGCGACGTGGATGACATTGTCGTCGTCAAAGCAGCGTACCACGTGGGCGATAGCATCGGTCTCGCGGATGTTGGCGAGGAATTTGTTGCCCAGGCCTTCGCCTTTGGATGCACCAGCAACGATACCGGCGATGTCGATAAATTCCATGGTGGTGGCGATGACGCGCTCGGGTTTTACGATTTCAGCGAGTTTGTCCTGGCGTGGATCGGGCACAGTCACAATGCCGGCATTGGGTTCAATGGTGCAGAAAGGGAAATTTTCCGCGCTGATACCGGCGTTGGTCAGTGCATTGAACAGAGTTGATTTGCCGACGTTGGGCAGGCCGACGATGCCGCAGTTAAAACCCATGGTGATGTCTCTTTGAGTGAATATGTGCCGAGGACAAAAACGGAGGCGGCGCTTCGGTGGCTAGGGTTAGCTTGCTGGCTGCGCTTACCGGAAGCCTGGTGAACTGAATATCACCCGGGCGCATACGGCCTGAATTAAAGACTGGTTTGTCATCGAGCAGGATTTTGAATTTCATCCCGTCTGAGCAGCCGGAGCTGGAGGATAGTCCCATACCAATTTCGAGTATCTCATCGGCCGGGTTTAACTCCATGCTCCACTGGCTATCGCCATGTACGCCGAGGCCTGAGTAGAAGTTCTGGTCGGCAATCGGTAGCCCGCCGTAATAGGCGCCTACCTCATTGTTAATACTGAGGGTGGCATGATCCTGTTTGCCGGTAAATCCGGTTAGATCCAGCGGGCGATAGCAGGCCTGTTCCGCTTGCGGTTTACGCGTGATGGCGGCGTAAAAGCCGAACGTCTGGATATCAAAACCCAGTGGCGAAAACTGATGAAGCTCGGACTTGTGGGCGACCCAGTAGTTGCGATTGATTATGCGGTCAGCGTTGATTCCGAACGTGATTCGACCAAAGCCCTCAACATTGGCAAATGGCGAGGTTGGATCGGGAATAATCGCTGTTTTAACATACTCGTGCGGATCGGGTTGGGCAAAGAAGAGTGCGTTGGTGTAGACACTGTGACTGGTCACAATTAAAGGCTCATTCGCCGGCGCTTTGGCGATAATTGTTTGCAGTGATTCGCCAAAACCGGGAAAGAAATTTTCGGTAATTTTCTCGTGCCATGAATTGAAATAATGCAGCACAAAAAAACACCCGAGGGTCAACATTCCTATTTGGGCGATACGATTCCAGAGCTGGTAGCTGCTGAATAACCAGAAACCACGCGCTGCTAGCCAGAGCGAGGGAATCCAGATCAGGTTGATACGGTTGATATTGGCGGAGGTGCAAATTGCTGTGAGCAGGGCGCAGAGTAACCAGGCCAGCATCAGGCGATCAGTCAGGTTTTTTTCGCGCAAGGCAAAGCCAATACCTAGCAACAGGAACGGGGTGAGAATCCACATTTGTGGACCCCAGGTTGGTGTGGCATTCCACGGCAAGCCGTCGTCCTGGCTGGCAAGTAGCATGCGCATGACTTCGCGCGCATTTTTGGGAATTTCGCTCCAGCCGTTATCGGCTAGGGGCAGGAACATCCCGCTGTAGCGCGCTTCACTCGGGTATTTGGGAATACTGAATGGGCCGAATTCGATATGGCCCGTGCCCATGCTGTTATTGAGGATAAACACCATAATTGGCAAGGCGACGATAAATGCAGTCAGGGCGCTGAGCGATAACCATTTGAGTGGAATTTTGCGCTCGCTAAAAATTAATCCCCAGGCGCACAGCATAAAAAGCGGCGCAAAAAAGTACGCAGTACCATAGGCATAGACGGCACTGGCGAGAACACCGGAGCCGAGTACCAGCCAGCGAATATCATCTTTTGCGCGTACAAAACAATACACGGCAATTAGTACCATGGGCGGTGCAGCATTGGATTCGAGTGCCCAACGCGACGCCATAAAATGCCAGGGGCTGGTGGCGATGATGAGCAGGGCCCAGATTTCCATTTGGCGGTCATGGCGCTTACCGAGCCTCCAGAAAATCCACAATCCAATAATCCCCAGCACTGCAGCGGCCATTCGCAAGCTGGTGACATTCAATCCACCTATGGCAATAAACGGCATTGCAAAATAAGCGTAGAGCGCATTCTGACCGCTACCCCAGGCGATGAAATGTACTGGCCAGCTAACACCGTGGCGATCAATACCACCGGTGAGCAATGCCCAGGCATCGTAGCCCGATGAGGCTTCGTCCTGGTTTAGGCCGCCGGGGAAATCGCTCAGCCACAGTATTCGCAGCAGTGCAGCAACAATAAATAAAACCCAAAGTGCAGGTATCAGGCGCAGGCGATTAATGATCATGACGGCCTCCTGCACGGTGTTGCTGTTGTTGTGAGTGGGTGTGCTCTACCGGTTCAAGCAGGGCGGTAATTGGAATAGGTGGCGGTGTTTGCTGTTTGCGCGGGTTGTAAAGCTGGTTGAGCCAATTGGCGATACGCGGTGTGGAGCGAATTGCTGGCCACTCCACCCAATACCAGGCGGCACTGGATAATCCGACGATAATTGGTGTGATTGCAAGCATCAGCAACACATGCTGGGATTCGGTCAGTGCCAGTGCCGTATCCTTGCTTAGTACAAATGTGAAGGTGCAGTAGAGTACCAGTCCGTGTAACAGGTAGACTCCGTAGCTGATAGTGCTCAGCGCGCGCGCGGGGCGACAATCTAACAGGCCAAATAAGTTGGCTCCGCTAGCGACGCAGGTAAAGCAAAAGCCGAGCAGCATCAAACGGGTATAGTAATAGCCATCATCAAAACAGCTGTAGGCGATAATAAAACCGGCGGCAGCAACCCAATTCATACCCCGGCCGGAGAAGTGAGCGCGTAGCGGAGAACGAACCAGACCGGCAACAGCTCCGCCAACGACAAAGCCCCAGAGCAGTTTGGTATCCAGTCCCCACCAGAAATAAGTGAGGACAAACACCACCCCAATTGCTAACCAAATGCCACTGTGAGCTTTGCTTTTGCTGCCCAGGGCGGCAGCGAGCAAGGGCAGGCAGCCGTAAAAATACCATTCGTAAGGAAGGGTCCAGATGGCGCCTGCCGAGATTTGCAGGGTGCCGGGCATAGCGTTGATTTCGGGATCGCCAGGAATGCTGAACAGAACCCAACTGGAGATATTGGCGAGTAATTGGAAGGTGTCTTCATACTGCGTGAAGTTGGAGCGGATGGCGATAATCACCAGCATCGCGGCGACTAGCAGTAAATACACCGGGGTAAGGCGCATTACCCGGCCACAAAATAAACGCGGCCAATCGATTTCCTTATGGCGAGCTTCCAGCAACTTGTAGGTGAATAGAAATCCGCTCAGCATAAAAAACAACGCAATGCTGGCGCGGCCAAAACTGTCATAGAGTGTTGACGGGTTGCCATGCCAACCTTGGGCGTGGCTGTAGTTAAACCAAAAAACACTGTGATGAATAAACACCATCAGCGCGAGAAAACCGCGTAAACCGTCCAGGCTGACAAACTCATGCTTGTCATTTGCGGAGGTGTCGCGCACCAAAAAAAACGCCGATGCCAGAGCAATCGCCGCAATAAGGAGCGGCGGTAAAATACCGTTAAGTGTAAGTAGAGACATGGTGGGCCGTCCTGGGCAAGGCAGCATATCCGTCGGTCGATTTTATTATTGTCAGGGTTGTGCCTTGCGGATTGTTATTGTTTGTTGGAGTAGTGACTTGCAGTTACGCATGCTAGCAAATTGGCGGATAGGTTTTCGACTGCTGTTTGCACTATTAATGATTTTTGTGCCGTTATTTTTTGGGATCTGTATGCAAATTCTTCATTGCCGAATTCCAGTCACCTTTAATTGCGTCGGGCGCACATTGGATCGCGCGCGCAATAGCGTCATCAATTAATTCCTGCTCGGATGAGGGCGCGCGCTTAAGGACAAAGTTGGCAACCAGCGGTGCGGCGCCAGGGTGACCAATTCCCAGGCGCAAACGGGGGAAATTCTGGTTGTTACCGAGCGCGGCGATAATATCGCGCAGGCCGTTGTGACCGCCGTGGCCGCCGCCTTGCTTAAAGCGCGCAACACCGGGTGCTAAATCCAGTTCATCGTGGGCTACCAAAATCGCAGCAGGGGGGATTTTGAAAAAGTTTGCCATGGCGCCAACGGATTGCCCGCTGCGATTCATGTAAGTGGTGGGAATCAGCAGGCGTAAATCCTGCCCTTGAAAATTGGCGCGCGCGCTATAGCCGAAATATTTATTGTCGGTTTGCAATGTGACGCCCAGTTTGTGCGCGAGTTCTTCGACAAAATCCTGCCCGGCATTGTGGCGGGTGCGCTCGTATTCGCTGCCTGGGTTGCCAAGGCCAACAATTAACTGGATTGCATTGCTCATCTGTAAATTCCGGATACCGAGATTAGGACTGTGAATTTTCTATCAGGAGTGTTTGGTTAGGTGAGGCAGTATAAATAAAAAAGGGCGGAGTCCGAAGACGCCGCCCTTTGGCATAAGCAAGAAGAATTACGCTTCTTCGCCTTCTGCACCGCCTTTCGGCTTAACGATAGTGGCAACAGCGAGGTTGTGATCCGCACCTTTTTGCAGGTCAGCAGAAACAACGCCGGTTGGCAGTTTCAGGTCGCTGATGTGCAGGATGGTGCCCACTTCGGCGCCAGCCAGATCTACTTCAATGAACTCTGGTAACTGGTGCGGGAAGCACACAACATCCAGTTGGGTCAGGTTGTGAACCACTTTGCCGCCCTGGATTTTCACGCCTTTTGAGGTTGCTTCGTTGATGAAGTGCAGAGGTACGTGAGTGTGTACCTTGGTTGACTTATCAATGCGCAAGAAGTCCAGGTGCAAAACAACTGGCTTGGATGGGTGGCGCTGAACGTCTTTCAGGATCACGTCTTCAGCAGCGCCATCTACATTCAGGCTGATGATGTGTGAGTAGAAAGCTTCGTGTTCCAGGTGCTTAACCAGTTCTTTGTGAGAAACGCTTACGCTTGCTGGCTCTTTTTTGCCGCCGTAAATAACAGCAGGAACTTGATCAGCCAAACGACGCAGGCGGCGGCTCGCACCTTTCCCCAGATCGTTACGGGCAGTTGCATCTAATTTAAAGTCTTCAGACATTTTTCCGTCCTCAATTTTCCGTACAGATCCGCGACCAGAACCTGACGGGTTTCAGTAACCAGAGTGGGATGGAATCGGCAACAACCAATTCATCCAGCTCGGAGTTGTTAATGTTATCGATCGCCTTACCAGACAGTACCGGGTGGGTACAGTAGGCCACTACGCGTTTGGCACCGTGTTGTTTAAGTGCTTTCGCGGCGCTGCACAGAGTGCCGGCGGTATCAATAATGTCGTCAACCAATAAACAGGTGCGGCCTTCAATTTCACCGATAATGTGCATCACTTCGGCCACATTGGCGCGCGGGCGACGCTTGTCGATGATTGCCAGATCGATTCCCAATTGCTTGGCGACAGCGCGCGCACGCACTACACCGCCGATATCGGGTGATACCACGATCAGGTCTTCAAATTTTTGTTGCTCAATATCTTCCAGTAACACCGGTGAGCCGTAGACGTTGTCTACCGGCACATCAAAAAAGCCCTGGATTTGTTCAGCGTGCAGGTCAACGGTGAGTACGCGGTCAACACCTACGCCGACCATCATGTCCGCAACTACCTTGGCGGTGATGGGCACACGAGCGGAGCGCACGCGGCGATCCTGGCGCGCATAGCCGAAGTAGGGAACTACAGCGGTGATGCGGCCGGCAGACGCGCGACGCAGCGCATCTACCATCACAATTAATTCCATCAGGTTGTCGTTGGTTGGTGCGCAGGTGGACTGCACTACAAACACATCGCGACCGCGAACGTTTTCATTCAGCTCAACGGCGATTTCGCCATCGGAGAATTGCGACACTGAAACATCACCCAGCGGGCGGCCCAAATGCTCCACAATTTTTTTGGCGAGTTCGGGGTTTGCGTTGCCGGTAAAGACCATTAAGTCAGTCACGTCAGATACCTTTGCTGATTGCCGGTAGATAAAAGCCAGAGCCGAGTGTCTGTCTGCGCGAAGCAGGTTTTTTTACCCTTGGGATTTTAGCTGGAAGCAGTTTGTAGAGCGGTGATTGGTTAACACCTTGTGCTACAAAACCGGGCAGATGTTTAGGCAATTGCGCCTGCACTTTTCGTGCTTCTTCTGCCGACTCAAAGCTTGCAAAAACGCAGGCTCCGGTTCCAGTCATCTTTGCGTTGCGATCAAATTTCTGTAGCCAGGTAACTGCTTCATTCACGAGTGGATAAAGCGTTTTTACCAAGGCTTCGCAGTCATTTTTACCGCCCCGCTCAAGGAAGGCCGCCACTTTAATGGCCGAAGTATCTCTTGTCAAATCTTTGTTAGAAAAAATTTCTGCAGTGGACACATGGCAATCAGGTTGCACAACCAGAAACCATTTTGCTGGAGTTTTGACAGGCAAAAG
>JAGKWY010000011.1 GCA_021151625.1 Gammaproteobacteria bacterium
CACTCGGAAGGGTGGCAGAGTGGTTTAATGCACCGGTCTTGAAAACCGGCGTAGGTGAAAGCCTACCCAGGGTTCAAATCCCTGCCCTTCCGCCATATACAAAAAGGCGCTTGAGCAATCAAGCGCCTTTTTTAATGTCGAAATAATGACCAAGTATTTTTTTACCGCACATCGAACTCCCAGTAATTCTTTTCATCTAAGGCAGAGAGACCCTACTGCCAAATTTACCTTGGCTTTAAGCACCTTGCTTTGTATTATCGCTCAAACTTTTATTACCTTGGCAATTGACGGAGACGAATATGCAAGAAGTTTACAACTCTCAATCAACACAAGCTCTGAGTCAAAACGAAGTTAGCAAAGTATTACGTAATACTTACTTTCTACTGGGGCTTACGCTCGCGTTTAGCACCTTATGTGCCAGCGTTGCTATGGCAGCAGGCATTGGTCATGGTATTGGTCTAATTATGAGCCTTGTCGCCATGGCTTTGATTTGGTTTGTGCTACCGAGAACTGCCAATTCCGCTGCTGGCCTGGCTGTAGTCTTTGCCTTTACTGGTTTAATTGGCGCCGGCCTTGGCCCGGTTCTCAATAAATATTTAGCAATGGCGAATGGCGGAACCATAATTTTGCAAGCCTTAGGAGGCACTGCTGTCATTTTTGTTGGCTTATCTGCATATGTTCTTACATCGCGTAAAAACTTCAGCTTCCTAGGCGGATTTGTTGCTGTTGGCATGATGCTAATGCTTGCAGTCATGCTTTTTCTTTTAGGTGCATCATTTTTTGGTTATCAATTTTCGGGCCTGCACTTGGCATTTTCAGCTGGCATTGTGTTGCTAATGTCAGCCCTAATCCTTTATCAAACCAGTGAAATTATCCATGGTGGAGAAACCAATTACATTTTGGCTACCACCAGCCTCTACTTATCAATAGTGAACCTGTTTACCAGCTTGCTGCATCTGCTGGGTGTATCCAGTGATGATTAAGCCTATACCCTGAACATCAAGGCTCCTTTATGGAGCCTTATTTTTTGGCACGTTTAAACTTATGATTTTTTCAATTAGCATCCACGCAGCCCCTTATTCATCACAAGCCAGCTATAGCGCCTACCAGTTTGCGAAGTCATTGCTAGCTCAGGGCCATCAACTTTATCGCGTATTTTTTTATCAAGATGGCGTACACAACGCAACAAAACTCGCTGCACCACCACAAGATGAAATAGATTTGTACGCTGCCTGGCAAACTCTCGCCAAAGAATATGAAATTGATTTGGTTGTCTGCATTGCTGCAGCCCTGAAGCGAGGCCTGATCAATGAAGAAGAAGCTCAGCGCTACCAGAAGAAAGCTCACAATCTGGCAGATGAGTTTTCCTTGAGTGGCCTTGGCCAATTGGTAGATGCAGCAGTAAACTCTGATCGATTAATTACCTTTGGTCATTAATATGAGAAAAAAAATTTTACTAGTTAGTCGACATGCACCATATGGCAACTCCTTAGCAAGAGAAGCAGTTGATGCCGCACTGGCAGCAGCAATTTATGATCAGGATTTAAGCGTATTATTTATGGACGATGGTGTATTCCAGCTTCTGAAAAATCAAAACGCACAAGAAATACAGCAAAAAGATTTTAGTTCCATGCTTTCTGCCTTCCCTCTTTACGATATAGAAAACATCTACCTTCACAAGGAGTCACTAGAGCAACGACAAATCACCTCGGATGAACTAATACTTGAAGAATTCTGCGAGCTAAACAACAGCGAAGTAGCCTCATTACTCAATCAACAAGATCACATCCTGAGCTTTTAACGATATGGGCATCTTACATATTATTAGTAAATCACCCTTCAGTCATAATGCACTTAGATCCTGCATTGCGATTTGTGCGAATAAAGACTCACTATTACTTATAGAAGATGGAGTTTTCGGTGCCCTTCAAAGTGCCCCCGATGCGAAAGCACTGCAATCTCTTATAGAGAGAAATATAGCGGTGTATGCTTTATCTGCTGACGTAAATGCGCGTGCGCTAGCTAAGAAAATTGAGCCGCAAATTCAGCTCATTACTTATGAAGAGTTTGTACAACTGACCATTAACCATAACTGCACCCAAAGCTGGTACTAGTTATGCCTATTCAGATTAACGGAAGAGAAATAGAGGTGGACCAGGACGGCTACCTAAAAAATCTGCCTGACTGGACACCAGAAATAGCCTCAGTCATTGCACTACAAGAAAATATTCAGTTATCAGAAGCGCACTGGGAAGTTATTTATCTGCTGCAAGCTTTTTATCGTGAGTTTCAACTTTCGCCAGCTATGCGCGCACTAGTGAAATACACGGAAAAAAAACTGGGGCAAGATAAAGGAAAAAGCATCTATTTAATGAGCTTATTCCCACCAAGCCCCGCCAAAATTGCCAGTAAAATTGCAGGACTGCCTCGTCCCGCCAACTGCCTGTAGCTCTAGTCGCTTAATGTTGCTCACGGTTATCAAAATAATTTTTTGTAAGCAAAACAACTACTGGACTTAGTAACAACAATGCAATCAAGTTTGGAATAGCCATTAGGGCATTTAAGGTATCAGCCAGCAACCATACAAAATCCAACTGAAAGACAGCCCCACCAAATACAGCGACCACCCACACCAAACGAAATGGCAAAACAGTCTTGCGACCAGCCAGATATATCCAGCACTTTTCTCCGTAGTATCCCCACCCAAGAATGGTGGTGAAGGTAAAAACCAGCAAGGCAATCGCCAACGCATAGGCCCCGATACCAGGCAGCGCAGTTTCAAACGCAGCACTGGATAAACTGGCACCTTTAATGCCGCTATTCCACACTCCGGAACAAATAATCGTTAAACCCGTCATACTGCAGATAATGATAGTGTCAATAAATGTGCCTATCATACCTATCAGACCTGATCTCACCGGGCTATTGGTAGTGCCTGCCGCCTGCGCAATACCAGCAGTCCCCAAGCCAGCCTCATTGGAAAAAATTCCTCGCGCGACGCCGTATTGAATCGCCATTAGTACCGCAGCGCCAGCAAAACCTCCGCTCGCTGCAGCAGGCGTAAATGCATGTTCGAAAATCAATGTAAATGCAGCCGGAATTCGATCAACATAGATTGCCAGTACCACTAACGACATCACTACATAACCAATGCACATAAATGGCACCAGCGATGCAGATACCTTGGCAATACGCTGTATCCCCCCCAAAACAACAACAGCAACAATACTCATCGTTACCAAGCCGGTAACCCAGCGCTCTATATGAAAAGTGGATTCCAGAACTTCGGCCATACTGTTGGCCTGAACCATGTTACCAATTCCAAAACCAGCGAGCCCACCAAAGAGGGCAAATGCAAAACCCAACCAGGCCCAGGATTTGCCCAAGCCATTTTTGATGGCATACATAGGGCCACCAATATATTCACCCTTTTCATCCTTTTCACGATAATGCACAGCGAGCACAATCTCTGAATACTTGGTTGCCATTCCCACCAACGCGGTACACCACATCCAAAACAATGCACCTGGCCCACCCAGAAAAATTGCCGTAGCCACACCAGCAATATTACCCGTACCTACAGTGGCCGAAAGACAGGTCATCAGGGCCTGAAACGGGCTCACATCACCAGTGGATTCCTCACCCTTCTCTCGCCCACGCCACATCAATTTAAAACCAAGGACCAGCTTAAGCAACGGCATCCCCCGCAACCTCAGCATCAGGAAAAAACCTGTTCCAAGTATGAGAACAAGCATAGGTGGGCCCCAAACCACACCATTAAGCCAGGAGACCGCTTGTTGGATTAACTCCATAGAAACCCCAAATTTGTTATTGGTTATAAAGGATCATAAACGCACAATTACTAAACAACAGACAATAAAAAAGGGGCCTAAGCCCCTTTCTCATGCCGCCAGATTAAGCAGCATCAATCGATTTAATCGTGCCCTTTGGCAACACTGCGTGCACGGCCACTTTCTGGAACTTAAGTTCTACATTGTTACCTGTTTCCAGAACCACATAATTTTCATCCACTTTAAGGATTTTGCCCAGCATTCCGCTTGTCATGATCACTTCGTCGCCTTTGGACAAGGCAGAAACAAGATTTTGATGTTCTTTTTGACGCTTGCGCTGTGGACGAATAATCAGTAGATACATAAACAGGAACATACCACCGAACATTAACAGGGTAATCATCGGATTACCTTGTGGTGCTGGTGCGGCCTGAGTCTGGGCCATAGCAGATGCAATAAAGAAACTCATGAAACTCACCTCAAAAAATAAAGAGCGCTAACTCTACCTGTTTTATAACAGCTGGGCAAAGTTAGCGCTTTGCTGTTGCAACCGGCGCTGGAGGGTTCTTTTTGAGAGCTTGAGATCTTCAGCAATGCGATCAATAGAAAGATCATCGCGACCAACCCTTTGTTTTAAGGCATCGATCACGCGCGCGGAAACCCCCTCATACTTGGGTATTTCAGCCATCGCCAAATACTCAGGGTATGATCTAATCTCCGATCCTTCGAAAGGGTTTTCTGAAAAATGTTCGCTGTTACGATAAATTCGCTGTAATTGGATCATCCAGGCTTCTCCTTTGCCAAGCAAGGGCGTTGTGAAAACAATCAGGAGTGCATTCCCTGAATAAGATTGAACTGCTAAACCTCATCCGTGATTTAAGCAAACTACACTCAACTACTGACGATTATAGACTAACTTTATTTTAAGCAAAGAGCAGCACGTATAATTTGCGAGCAAAACGTGATTTTATTATCACACATTATTATATAAATGACTCTTTAAATGCCATTGCGTATAAGGGCCAGCATATCCTGATCGTGAGTCTTGGTATTCACTTTATCCATAATATGCATCAGACGCCCTTCCTTATTAATTAAAAAACTGGTGCGCAAAATTCCCATAAATTCCCGCCCCATGAATTTCTTTAATCCCCACACTCCGTACTTTTCCGCAAGCGCATGATCTTCATCAGCCAGTAAGTCGAAATTAAGTGCATACTTGTCCACAAATTTCAGTAACTTTTGAGCTGGATCAGGACTAACCCCTAGCACAACCGTATCCAGCGCTGCAAACTCTGAAGCAGCGTCTCGAATACCACAAGCCTGTACAGTACAACCAGGAGTGGACGCCTTGGGGTAAAAATACAAAACAACGTTGTTTTTCCCCTTGAAGTCTTTTAATGAAATACTTTCACCCACAGAATTTTTTAACGTAAATACAGGCGCAAGATTGCCAATTTTCGGAAATGCCATAAATCAATTAACTCCAGAATGCTTTTACAACAATATACCTGCGCATAAATAAAATTTATGTACTTCTATTAGCTAGGTGGATATATCATTTTCACCACCAAACAGCCCAAACAGCGCATCCTTTTCATCCGGTGTGACCGTCGTTTGAATAGGCGTTGCATCTATTATTGGGGATCTTACACAGTTACGTCCATCACGTTTGGCTTGATAAAGTAACGCGTCAACACGCTCAATAAATCCATCAGGCGTATCGCTGTGATTTGCCCGAAATTCATCCACACCCAGGCTTACCGTTACAGATAAGGAATTATCACCATGAACCAAAGGTGTATTTTGAATTGCCTCACGCACACGCTCAGCAACATTTTTTGCTTGTCGCAAATCGGTATTTGGAAGCAAAACGACAAACTCTTCACCACCAAATCGACACGCATAATCCAGCTTTCGAATTGTCAGGGAAATTAAATTAGCGACCAACATTAACACCTGATTACCCAGTTCATGCCCCCAGGTATCATTAAATTTTTTGAAATGATCGATATCCAACACAATCAGTGATAATGCTTGAAATGAACGACGCGAACGCTCCATTTCAAGCGGTAAAGTATCTGAAAAAAAACGGAAATTATATAACCCGGTAAGAGCATCTGTTCGCACCTGCTCTTTGAGTAAACTAACCTCGTCGCGTAGCTGTTGCAATTCCTGCGTAAACACACAAGGAGAATCCCCTACAGGACAACAAATTTGAGTAGCTGGTAGTGATGAATCCATAAATCAGGACATTCAATAAATAGAGATTGAAACCAAGTCTAGACGATGGCATCCGCTCTCACCACCGGGCTGGGCAAATAACCTCCCAACCACTTATCTCATCAGATACTCAACTCAATCGCGATAAATTTTCAACAAATCCCCATAATGATCAATACGGCGATCACGCAAATAGGGCCACATACGCCGCACCGTTTCACTGCGAGAAAGGTTAACTTCAATCACATGGGTCTCTTCACTATCAGTAGTTGCAGTCCATAGAAATTCCCCTTGCGGGCCAGCAACAAAACTGCTTCCCCAAAACGTTAACCCTGCACCACCTGCTGGGTCTGGCTCATGCCCGACACGGTTTACACTCACCACCGGAATTCCATTAGCAATCGCATGCGCGCGCTGCACAGTAATCCAGGCTTCTCGCTGACGTATTTGCTCGTCCCGCACCTCATTGGGAGACCAGCCAATAGCAGTTGGATAAATTAACAAATCCGCTCCAGCCATTGCCATTAAGCGTGCAGCTTCAGGAAACCACTGATCCCAACATACGAGAATCCCTAATTTCCCCGCCGATGTTTGTATAGGATGAAAACCTAAATCACCCGGGGTGAAATAAAATTTTTCGTAGTAACCCGGGTCATCCGGAATATGCATTTTTCGATATTTCCCGGCAATGCTACCATCGCGCTCAATAACAACCGCAGTATTGTGGTGCAATCCAACACCGCGTTTTTCAAACAGCGAAGCTACAATTACAATATTTAGCTCTTGCGCTAAAGCGCCCAGTATTTGGGTACTTGGGCCAGGAATTGCTTCAGCTAAATCAAAATGATCGCTTATTTCCTGCTGGCAAAAATACGGGCCGCGATGCAATTCCTGCAGCACTATCAACTCAGCGCCCTGAGCCGCAGCAATGCGAATCTGCGCAATAGATTTTGCAAAATTAGCAGTTAGATCAGCAGTGCAGGATTGCTGTACCACGCCAACATTGAGTATTTTTTTTTGATTTTTGTTTTGCATCACTCCAGCCCCAATACGCCTTCTGGAATTTGCATGGTAATACAATGCAAACTGCCGCCCTGCTCAATCAGGGACAAACAGGGAATCCCCATAATTTCGTAGCCAGGAAATGCCTGAGCAATAACCTCCAGCGCCTCTTCATCCATAGGCAAATCGTAGATTGGCACTAATACAACCTCATTCACTACTAAAAAATTTGCGTAGGTTGAAGGTAAACGTGCATCCGAATCCCGTCCCAATACCGCGCCAGCCCATGGCAAAGGCAATAATCGATAAGCGTCACCATCTGCATTGGTAAATGTCTGAAGTTGCGCTTCCATTTTTTTCAACTCCGCATAATGCTCGTCCTGCTCATCATCACATGCGGTATACACAATAGTGTTATTGGGGCATAAACGCGCCAATGTATCTATATGACCATCAGTATCATCACCTGCCAGATAACCGTGGTCCAACCAGTTAATTTTACGCGCACCAAACGCCAACTTTAAACGCGACTCAATATCTGCTTTTGTTAAATCCGGATTGCGATTTTTATTCAATAAACAGGATGACGTTGTCAGCAATGTACCCTGCCCGTCGGTATCTACCGAGCCACCTTCCAATACCCAGTTTTGTTCTTCTCGCCCTGCCAATGGAAACGCATTTTGTTCGAACAATTGTCGGGTAACTTGATCGTCCAATTCGTGTGCATATTTATTACCCCAGCCGTTGAATTTAAAATCCAACAACTTAAACCCATCCGGGGTTTCTACCGTTAAGGGGCCATGATCCCTTGCCCAGGTGTCATTACTCTTGCAGGGATACAGATAAATGTATTCCATGGGCGCCCCCATGGATTCCAATCTTTCTCGAATGCTATCCAGTTCATTTTCAGGCGCGGCAATAATGACATCCGCATAATCACCGATGACTGTAGCCAGTGCTTCATAAAGCTCAGTGACCTCATCCAGAATCCAGTTCCATGCCGTATTTTTGTGTGGCCAGGTTAATAGGACAGCATCTTGCGGTTCCCATTCAGCGGGAAGGCGCTGGTTTGACATAAAACACCTCATTAACAAATAAAAATGGCCAGTTTATGGCTGGCCATTATAAACAAGCTGATCAGCTCAATACAGAACAGCTACTCAGACGCGGGCTCCTGTGTCTCCTGCGCAGGCAACTCAATTACCCCAGCTTCATCATCAGTAGTCGTCGCTGGAGCAAGCTTGGGCTTATTTGAGTGCGCAGCTGGCGCGCCCACTTGCACAATCGCAGTAATTGCCCGGTTTTCACGTTCATCCCCACTCAGGATACTGACCTGCAGATTAAGGTAGTAACGCCCTTCCGCCGCGATAGCAACCTGTAGCGGCAACTCATAAATGCCATTCTGAGTTAACACAAACTCATAATGCAATTGAGATGAACGCACTTCAATGCCGGCTCCTGCGGCGATATCCACCTGCATAACTCCGCTATCTTTTGCTGTTGCTAACAGCAAGTTCAGATCAGTTACACCGGGAGCACCAATGTAATATGGCTGTTGGTTTTTCAAGCTAACCTGGGCACCAGGTTTACCCACAAACTGCGTCCCGGCCCTTTTCTCTTTCACGGTCGGAGCATCCGTTTCAGAAATACTTGCAGAAGACTCAGAGGCAGGAGTAGACCTATTACACCCCATCAACACAGCAAGCAGCAGCAAGATAAGAACCGTTAATTTATTCATTCAAATAACACCTGTATTAATTCACCAGCTGCGCACGCACATCAAAGCAAGCGGTAATTTCAGCAGACTCGTCTATATCTGCCACACGCGCATCGATAAGCTCCAATACATAGGTTCCTACAGCTAAAAAACGCGAAAGGACTTCCTGATCTACTGTCGCGCCTTCGGCGAGTTCGATAAGGCTTCCCCGGCGATGGAGATACAAGTCCGGATCGGAATTACCAGAGTCATCCCCTACTTCCATCGCTGAAAATTGATAGGTACCAGCGGTAGTAACATTGATCAAAAAATACTGTGCACTTCCCAGTTTATTGTAAGCGCCAAAACGATTGGTACTACAGGCATTCACAGGGGTATTGGACAGGGGCAGGTTTTTATAAATGGGCAAATTGCCGGTATAACCGCCCGAATTGCTTTCCCCCGAACCATATTCATCTGCAACAGAAATATTTTGCTCAGCCAATAAATTATTGAAAAAACTTGCCTGCGCCGCCATGCTTGCACGCAGCTGCTCAGCAAAAACATAGACAGAAATTAATGCCCTGGAGTCAGAATAATTGCTGGCGCTAATGACTTGAAAAATATCCGCAAAATTGCGCGCAATTTTGCCACTATTACTGGTGTAAAAATTGTAGATAATCGATTGCACAGAAGCTTCTGAATACCATCCACGTACACTATTATTTTTTCGACTGACATCATTAAAAAAACCATCCGCCTGGGATTGACCACTGGAATCGCGGTAATTGGCATCATCCAGTATCATAGCTGCAAAAGCGTTGGCAAAACCTTCAGACATAGCAACGCGCATATCCAGTTTATCATCATGGGCATGGTCACCACCTATGCTGTCCGAACGCGCAAAACCAGCTTCTACATAGTGACCCCATTCGTGCAAAATGACATGGCGATCATATTCATCAGTATCATTATTTTCATCGCCGAGAATATAAATCGCATCACCATCAAAAAAGGTGGTGCCAATTTCCCCCAGGGTTCTGTCACCGTCAGCCGCTTTATTTTTGCTGCTCCAGCGTAACTCCAGAGGTGGAAAATCCACTAAATTTCCTGCGCTTTGAATTCGCTCTATCCCCAAATAAATTGAATCCAGAATGGCAAAGGGTGCCGCAACACGTGAAGTGGCATAACGACTACCATTCCAACCGGATGAAGCATGCAAATTGCGCATCGCGTTTGCTTCAGTCGCTGCTGTCAGGTTACCTGCCATCGAGTACAAATTATTGTTATTGGTGTTGTCAGTTACCTTGAAATTCCAATCTGGCGATTGAGTGCGCAAGAGTTGCGCTTTAACTCTTACTTTTACCAATTTATTGCGCGTCGCACTGAATGAATACTTTCCGTCAGCATCGGTCAAACTGGTAGCGAGAATTTGATCAGTATCGTCAAGCAGCTCTACCAATAAACCACGCCCTGGCCGGGTCGCAGTAGCGGCATAATTCAAACCATTCAGAGTATGCGGCACATAGTCGTAAGTCACCTGGCCACTAATAGACACGTTGGCCGACAAGGATGACGATGAAGAAGTCTTTGCCGCTGAGCTGGAAACACTAACACTGGTTGATACTGAAGAACTCACCGAGGACTGCGGTACATTGCTAGTAAAGGGCGTGGAGCCAGATGATCCGCCGCCCCCGCCACAGCCAGATATAAGCGCAAAAACTATAAGCAGGAGCAAACGCGAATACTGGGTAACAGTGAATATGGCAGAAAGATAAAAACGCATAAGCAGAACCCGAATTTTGTGATAGTCATGCCATGGACTATTTGCAAGCATAGACAACTTATTAAGGAATAACACCAACACCTGTCTCACCACCAAACTTGCCTTTGACCGCCAATAAGTTGATTTTTCTGCAAAAAGCCCAAAAACAACGCTACCGATATCAGAATCCCCCTGCCTATAATACCGGCATCAACATCCACCCGAGCTACCCTGACTGGAGGCCTCGTGCTTAAGATCCTGCTCTTCGCAGTTATAGTGACCTGCATCATTATTTTCGGTGGTCGCTATAAAAAAATGAATCCAGACCAAAAGCGCAAAGCCTTGTGGCGCATTGGAGTGGGAGCATTTTTGGGCATTTTGATTTTGCTAGTCATCACCGGGCGTATGCACTGGGTTGGCGCCGCCCTCGGAGCATTGATTCCTTTCCTGCGCAATGCCTATGGCCTGGTCTCCCAACTATTACCATTTTGGCTACAGCGCAAAAAGGCAGAGCAGGAGCAAGCACAACCCCAACAGCCGCCACCACCTGCATCAACCAGTCAAATGTCTTTGTCTGAAGCCCTGGAGATTCTCGGCTTAAGCGGCAACCCCGAAAAAGGCGAAGTCACGCAATCTATGGTTCAGGATGCTCATCGTCGCCTGATCCAAAAACTCCACCCGGATCGCGGCGGCAATGATTATCTGGCCGCAAAAATTAATCAGGCGAGGGATTTTTTACTCAGTATCCTGAAACAATAAGTTATTGATCAGACCGCTAAATCAGGCTCTTGTTGCAATAACAAATGAATATAGCGCCCCAGCGAGCGATAGGGTTCTTGCTGCGAAAATTCCAACTCCAATTGCAACAAACTCTGCGGCTCGCGAGCGCGATGATCTTCATTAAAAATATAATCGTGAAATACTCGAATGCCGCTGTGACATAAAACGTTCAGCGGTAATTGACTCACCCAGGCCAATACCTGTTCCGGATACTGGGGGTTAATCGGTGTAAGGCTACCACGTGAACCGCCGTAATCCTGGTTGATTATTTTTTTGAAATTGGTGCGCAACAAATTTTTATAAATCAGCGAATGCAAGTTATAGAAAGTGAGCGATAGATACGCACCGGGCGCTAAATAGTTCAGCAGGCACGGCAATAATTCCTGCGGTTCCTGCAACCACTCCATAACCGCATGGCAGATAACAAAATCAAATTGATGTGCAGCCCCCAAATGCTGCGGCAATTCCTGCACCGGAGAATGAATCAGTTGCACCTGCTTCTCCAACCCCAGCGCCTTAACCTGCTCTTCCGCCAACTTCAACATTTCTGCGGAGATATCGCAAATCACCACGTCGTGCCCGGCTTGCGCCCACTGCAGGGAAAATTGCCCCTGGCCACCACCAGCATCCAGAATTCGCCAGGGTTTAACAGGTATCTCTGCTGCTGGAAAAACAGGCAGATGGGCACGGCAATCCCGCTCCAGGACGGCAAGACGAATATCACCTTTCAATCCACCGTAAATATTTTTTTTAAAACGTTGGGCAAGATCATCAAAATTGCGATCCTGCTGTACTGATTCTTTTGCCATTCTGCGCCTGGGAAAATAAAATCGCTTATCTCACTCTGCCACGCTTATGCTTATGACAGCTGCCAATAACTGGTTTGTGTATATGATCCTCACCAGTGATCGCCAAGTTTACACCGGAATCACCACCGATATGGCAAGACGCTGGCGCGAACATGCGACCGGCAAAGCTGGCGCCCGCTATTTTCGCGGCCGGCAGCCAGTGCAACTGTGTTATCTCGAAGCGCAACACACGCGCTCCAGCGCCAGTCAGCGTGAGGCAGCAATAAAAGCGCTGAGCGCAACCGCAAAACGTACATTAATTGCACAGCACACGGAGCCAACACGCACATTAATTACATTGCATGAATTGCAGCAATTAAGCGCAGCAGATTATGCAAAATAACCTGCACAAACGCCCTATTTGCGATTGCTGCCAACGCCCTGTACGCACCTGTTTATGTAGCCTGATTCGGCGTGTTGCCAATCAGGTGAATGTACTCATCCTGCAAGACCCGCAAGAGGCCACGCATGCCAAAAACACGGCGGGACTATTGCATCTAAGCCTAATGAATAGCCAGGTTTTGTCCTGTGACCCGGATGTCGCTTTGGCGCCAGAACTGCTTGCTGAAGCCCTGAATCGGGCTGGGAAACAGCCAATTTTGCTCTACCCGCCTACACCTGAGGCAAAATCCCTTGGCTTGCTGGAACCTGCGCCCCTGCCGGCTCCGGAACTGATGCAAACCGAGCAACTTCGTTTGATAGTGTTGGATGCAACCTGGCGTAAAAGTCGCAAGTTGCTTTACCTGAATCCATTACTACAACGTCTGCCGCGCGTTACTTTGGAAAACCCGCCAGAATCCCTCTACCTGATTCGCAAGGCTGATAGTGAAAATCAGCTTTCCACGCTGGAAGCAAGTTGTTACGCTCTACGACAACTTGAGCAGGATCGCGTTGATTATTCGCCACTTTTGGATGCAATGTGCGAATTTGTAGCCCGACAAACCGCGTTTCGTCCTGCCACTCCCCCATTATGTAAAAAATGACTGAAGAGATAGATTCATGACCCATCCCGCCTTTGAATTACTGCGCAGCCAATCAATTGATGCCTTAAAAATCCGTGTTGAGGAGTATCGCCATAAGGTTACCGGCGCGCAGCATATCCACCTGGCTGCAGATAACGATGAAAATGTCTTTTTAGTTGCACTACGCACAGTACCGCACGACTCCACCGGAGTAGCACACATTCTTGAGCACACCGCACTCTGCGGCAGTAAAAAATATCCGGTGCGCGATCCGTTTTTTATGATGGTGCGCCGCTCGCTCAATACTTTTATGAATGCTTTCACCAGTTCCGATTGGACTGCCTACCCTTTCGCCAGCCAAAACCGCAAAGATTTTAATAACCTGCTGGATGTGTACCTGGATGCGGTATTTTTTTCACGTCTGGATGAATTGGATTTTGCGCAGGAAGGCCATCGCGTTGAATTTGCCGAGCCGGAAAATTCTGCTTCGGATCTGGTATTCAAAGGTGTAGTATTTAATGAAATGAAAGGTGCGATGAGTTCAGTACCATCACAACTTTGGCACACCCTCTGTAAGTACCTTTATCCCACCTCGACCTATCACTATAACAGCGGCGGCGAACCGGAAGACATTCCGAATTTAACCTATCAACAATTGCAAGATTTTTATCGCACCCACTATCACCCCAGCAACGCTATTTTTATGACCTATGGTGATATTCCTGCTGCGACCCATCAGGAAAAATTTGAACAGCAAGCGCTCAGCCATTTTGAAAAACTAGATGAAGTGATTGCTGTTGGCGATGAAAAACGCTACCACGCACCAGTCAATGTTGAAGAGGCCTACCCTGTCGATGAAAATGATGCAGATGATCTGGAACATAAAAATCATGTGGTCATTTCCTGGTTGCTAGGTAAAACCACGAATCTGGATGAATCCCTGGAAGCGCAACTGGTTTCCAATATTTTGCTGGATAACTCCGCGTCGCCATTGCAACAAGCGTTAGAAACAACCGAACTTGGCCAGGCACCATCCCCCTTGTGCGGGCTGGATGATTCATCGCGCGAAATGGCATTTGTGTGTGGACTGGAAGGCTGTAAGCTGGATGATGTTAATAACGTGGAATCCTTAATTCTGGATACCTTGCAACAAGTGGCTGATCATGGCGTCCCACAAGAACAAATTGCAGCGTCTTTGCACCAACTGGAATTATCGCAACGTGAAGTCGGTGGCGATGGGTATCCTTACGGTTTGCAATTAATTTTAACCGGGCTCACGTCTGCCACTCATCGTGGTGACCCTATTGCCCTGCTGGATGTAGATGCCGCACTAGAAAATTTGCGCAGTAAAACCCGGGACCCGCACTTTATTCAAAATGCGGTGCGCAAATGGTTGTTGGAAAATCCTCACCGCGTGCGCCTGACACTGCGCCCGGACCTGCACATGGGCGAGCGGATTAAAGCTGCAGAAAAAAATCGCCTTGCACAATTGCAAGCGCAATTAACGACTGATGAAAAACAGCAAATTATTGAGCGCACCAAAGCCCTGCAAGCGCGTCAACTTCAGCAAGATGATGAAAGCATTTTGCCCAAGGTGGGCCTGGAAGATATTCCTGCGAATTTACATTACACCCCCGGCAGCCATGAAAGTTTCCACAACTATCCACTGCGCCGCTACGCTGCGGGAACCAATGGTTTGGTGTACCAACAAATTACCAGCAAGCTACCCTCTTTAACCAATGAACAATTAAAAGTCTTGCCGTTTTATTGCATTTGTTTAACCGAATTGGGTAACGGCAAAAATGATTACCTCGCCACCCAGCGCAAACAAGCAGAAACCGTTGGCTCCATCAGCGCGTTCAGCAGCATTCGCGGTGCGGGCGATGATGTGCAAAATATCGACGCCTACATCACGCTGTCTGCAAAAGCCTTGAATCGCAATAGCGCCGCCATGATTGCCTTAATGCAAGACACATTATTACAAGCACGCTTTGACGAGCTGGATCGCATTCGCGAACTCATTGCGCAAAATCGTGCGCGTCGTGAACAAAGTGTTACTGGCCATGGCCACAGCCTGGCCATGACCGCAGCCTGCGCGGGTATGAGTCCCGCGGCAAAAGTCGCACATCAACTAAGCGGGCTTGAAGGTATAGCGGCATTGAAAGCATTAGACTCGGCGCTGGACAATGAGCAATCGCTACAAGAATTTACACAGACACTTGCCTCAATACATCAACTCATTTTGCAAGCACCAAAACAATTTTTAATTGTGGGCGAGCAGGAACATTTGGATAGCTATCGCGAAGATTTACAACAACGCTGGAATGCAAGTGCAGACAATGACCAGTTTGCCCCATTTGCATTACCCAGTGTCAGTGAAAAAATTCGCGAAGCCTGGATCACCAATACCCAGGTTAACTTCTGTGCAAAAGCCTACCCGACTGTACCCAGCGAACACCCGGATGCTGCAACACTCACGGTACTGGGAGGTTTTTTGCGCAATGGTTATTTGCACCGTGCGGTGCGTGAACAAGGCGGTGCTTATGGTGGCGGCGCAAGCCAGGACAGCAATACGGCGTCATTCCGCTTTTATTCCTATCGCGATCCACGCTTGACCGAAACGCTTGATGACTTTGATCAAGCATTGGTGTGGCTGCAAGAAACCGATCACCAGCCACAAGCGGTGGAAGAAGCGATTCTCGGCGTAATCGGCAGCATTGATAAACCCGGCTCGCCAGCGGGTGAAGCAAAATCCACTTATCAGGCCGAACTCTTTGGGCGCACCCGCGAAAAGCGCGAGCTATTCCGCAACCGCGTATTGCAGGTAACTGCTGCAGATTTGCAACGCGTCGCGCGCACTTATCTGGTTGCAGAGCAAGCCAGCATTGCCCTGGTGACTCACGCCGGGCAAAAAGCCGCACTTGAAACACTCGGCCTGCAATTAAAAAGTTGCTAATTCTCCTTAAGGCTTAAGGATGAGCCGCAGCCACTCCATTTATAGATGCCTTACTACATGAGCCCATGCAAGGTTTTGTGCCAAGCCGCGTAGTTTTCCGGTCTAAAGTCATCTAGTATTCATCCACATGCAATTGCAAGAATAACAACACCCAACCAAAACCACGATGACCAATAACCCACTGGAATACAGCGCAGCATCCCACCCTGGATTAGTGCGCGATAACAACGAAGATTGCTTTCTCAGTCAGCCAGAGCACGGGTTATGGTTGGTCGCTGATGGCATGGGGGGTCACGAAGCCGGTGAAGTTGCCAGCGCTATAGTGCGCGATACCATTGAGCGCGATACCAACAACAATCCCCAGTTGCCATTGGTTGATGCCATCCAACATGCCCACACCAGTATTCTTTCCTCCGCCGCCAAAGGCATAGGCGCACCCGGAATGGGATCTACCGTAGTAGCCCTGCGCAGTGAAACCTCCAAATATCAAATTGCCTGGGTGGGTGACAGCCGTGCCTATCTATGGACGCCGACACGCGAGGGTGGCCGCCTCGAACAATTAAGTGTGGATCATTCCTACGTGCAAATGCTGGTGGATACTGGCGTTATTCGTGCGGAAGATGCTGAATTCCATCCAGAAAAAAATATTATTACCCAATGCTTGGGGATGCAGGAACTAACTCAGGTCAAGGTAGATTTTATTGACGGCCAGTGGCAAAAAGATCAATGGATTTTATTGTGTAGCGACGGCCTTACCGATGAAGTGAGCGATAAAACTATCGCCCAAATATTATGCGAATCCAATGACTGCCTTGCTGCGGTAGATCAATTGCTCCATGCCGCACTCACCGGCGGTGGACGCGATAATATCACCCTGCAAATTATTGAATCTCCCTTGCGTCATAACACTCTGCGTAAAGGGCTATGGCAATGGGTTCCCTATTTAACTGGCAAGGCAAAAATCGACGCCTGTATTTTTGGCGGGGCCTTGCTATCGCTTGTTGGTTTACTAATTTATGTCGTGAGCAGCTGAAAACCTGCTCATCGTGCAACTTGTTTGAACAGAATTTTAGAAAAAGATTGATATGGCGCTACAAATTCCCGGTTACCGGGTGATACGGAAAATTAACCAGGGTGGCATGTCCACCGTTTACCTCGCGATACAAATCAGCGTGGGGCGTGTTGTTGCGCTTAAAGTGATGAATCCACAGCTGAATAGTGACCCCGCATTCAGTGAAAGATTTCAGCGCGAAGCAACCATTGTTGGTCAATTATCCCACCCGAATATAGTGGCGATTTACGATATAGGTCGCCATGAAGATTTAAATTACATCGCCATGGATTATTTACCCAATGGTTCAGTGCATGATCGTATGAGCACTGGCCTGAGTGGTGAAGAAGTCATGCGTATTACGCGCGAAATTGCCGGCGCACTTGATCACGCACATGAAAAAGGTTACATCCATCGCGATATAAAACCGGAGAACATTTTATTCCGCTCGGATAACTCTGCGGTGCTTACCGACTTTGGTGTTGCACGCGGCCTGGCAAACAATTCACGCATGACCCACGTAGGCACAGTGGTAGGCACTCCGCACTATATGAGCCCGGAGCAAACCAAAGGCACCACTGTTGACGGCAGATCAGATTTATACAGTCTGGGCGTAGTCTTTTATGAAATGCTCACCGGGACCCTACCCTATCAAGGCGACGAAGCGGTCACCATTGCGCTCAAACATATCAGCGCACCTATTCCCAAATTGCCCATGCAATATTTGGCTTACCAGAAAATACTGGAAAAATTGTTAGCCAAAGACCCTGAACAGCGTTTCCAGCGCGGGCGCGATTTGGTTACTGCATTGGAAGAACTGGAAAAGGCCCAACGCACTACGGTAACTACCACAGCAGCACACCCGGCAGATCTCACAGTAGTCAACCTCGCTAAAGCATTACTGTCCGCCACATTTAACGCGGTGCGCTGGCGCTGGAATAAAGTGCGTGCGTTACGCTGGAGCCCAAGCCGTGGATTTTATTCGCGCCCGGCCACCAAAATTACCGAGATATTTTTTAACGAACAACATGCACCGACCCAAATTAGCCGTGAAGAACATATCACCGAATTCAGCGCGACTTATAAGAGCAACAACCATCCCATTACTTTCGTAATCATACTTCTGTTGTTCCTGCCATTGCTTTGGTGTGGTATGAGTATTTTTTATGCCAAAGGAAAAACCATTACTGAACAACCTTCGTCTATTGGCAAATTAATGCTGTCCACTGCCGCCTGGTTTATTGAGCTTCCTGCAAGCACAGCCACCGGCAACCCGTCAGCAACTCAGACCAATAACATTACTACAACAACCAGTAGCACTGCTGTAATTGCCGCGCCCCAACCGGAAGCGATAACCGCCGCAAATTCCTCAATCGCGACGGAGGAAAACACTACTGAGCTTGCACCTATAGACCAACAGGCTTATGCAATTAGCCAAAGCGATATAGCAACCAGCAGTAGTGCACCTGTGCAAACTTTTGCATTAACAGTTATCAGCAAGCCCGCCAATGCGCGAGTGCGTATCTTAAATATTCCCGACCGCTACCAGCCGGATATTCAATTGCCGCCCGGTCGCTACCAACTGGAAGTGAGTCAATCCGGTTACCAAACGCAGAAGCAATGGGTAGAAATAGTCGATGCCGATGTGCAACCGGAAATTACTCTGGACGAAGCCATTGAGCCGGGCGACGAAATTAGTAGCCAGTTAGTTGCCTCAATAAAAAGTCAGGGTCCGGAGATGATCAGCATTCCCACTGGCAATTTCTTTATGGGTAACAAAGATGATCCATTAACCATGCCGGTGCATAAAGTTGTTATCACCAAACCTTTTGCGATCAGCAAGTATGAAATCACATTTGATGATTACGATATATTTGCTCAGGCAACTCAACGACCACAACCCAGTGACAACCGTTGGGGGCGCGGTAATCGCCCGGTCATTAATATTAACTTTGATGATGCGCGCGCTTACGCGCAGTGGCTGAGCCAAACAACTGGCAAAAAATATCGCTTGCCTACCGAAGCAGAGTGGGAATATGTCGCACGTGCAGAAACTAACACTCTATTCTGGTGGGGCAATGAAGTACGTGAAGCTTCCGGTCGCGCTAACTGCCGCCGCGGTTGCAACAGCAAGTTCTCCGGATTATTTGGTGCTAAAACTGCACCGGTCGGCACCTACCCTGCGAATGGCTTTGGCGTTTACGATACTGCTGGCAATGTTTCCGAGTGGGTAGAGGATTGTTTTGCGGATAACTACAACCTGCACCCTAAAAATGGCCAGGCAATGCTGGTAAAAAACTGCGACTCACATGTTGTACGCGGCGGCTCAGCAAAAGATAACGCCGAGCGTCTGGCAAACCATATCCGCGATTATCACCGCAGCGAAATTTTTGATAATCACCTGGGCTTCCGCGTAGTGATGGAATTGCAATAATTGCAATTCCATCTTCAGGTGCAATAGATTTTTTGAGCACAAAAAATTTACCAACGCACCCGGATCGCGCTTAACGGGTTAATACCACTACAAATACGTTAAGACAGCAACAAACATAGTATCGGCATCCAGTTCCGGCGCACCTAAAATGCGTTGGTATTGCAACTCAAAGTGTGGGTACTGCTGCAAAAACCAGGCTACCTGTCCTTCATTTTCACTTACTTGCCAACTGCAGGTTGCGTAAACCAAAGATCCACCTTTGCGCACTGCCGGCGCTGCATTGCGCAAAATTTTTTGCTGCAATTGAATCAACTCTTGCGTATCCGCTTCATCAAAACGCCAACGCGCATCTGGATTACGCCGCCAGGTTCCTGACGATGTGCAGGGAGCGTCAATCAACACCCAATCAAACCCTTGTTGTTGCGCAATTTCCTTGGGCAAACGCAAAGGTGCCGCGCCATCCCAGGTGAAGGTTCGCACATT
Organism: Gammaproteobacteria bacterium; assembly: GCA_021151625.1. Lineage (GTDB taxonomy): Bacteria > Pseudomonadota > Gammaproteobacteria > Pseudomonadales > Cellvibrionaceae > Cellvibrio. The sequence continues at coordinate 19,992 of JAGKWY010000011.1, forward strand.
GAAACTTTCTGCGCGCTTGGCTCTGCGCTTCAACTCTTCCAATTTGTAGTCATGCAAATCGGTGGCGATAACAGCACCTTTATTATTCATCTGCGCGGCAATCGCCAGAGTTTTACCGCCCGCACCAGCGCAAGCGTCCCAAATTTTTTGGCCAGGTTTCACGTCAACCGCGCGCGCAATTAATTGACTGGCTAAATCCTGGATTTCAATATCGCCATTTTTAAACTCAAGAGTGGTATTAATACCCTTGCCACCCTGCAGATAAATATTACCCTTCTCATCCAGATTGGCATTTACTCCCTGCGCAGACAGACTCGTCTGAATTTCTGCAGGTGATTGATTGGATTGTACGCGCAGCCATAACGGAGGATTCGTTGTCTGCGAATCCAAAAATGAATCCAACTGTGCATCAGTCCAAACGCTGTCCTTTTTTCGCTGAGCAACTAATGTTTGCCATTGAGGGCGCAAGCCAAGCCATAAATATTTTTCGCCCGCCTTTGTAAAATATTCCTGTTCCAGCAATGTCTGAAAAAATTGACTGCGGCTTTTAAAATCACTCAACTGACCAGCATTTTGTTTGTGGCCCTCACCGGTAACACGCAGTTGAATCCAAAACCAAAATGCCGCCAGTGGAATTTGTTGTATATCCCTGACTTGCCAGCGCAGATCCCATTGCGACCAATCAACAACACCCATCTCACCGCTGTCAGCAAACTGTTGATAGAGATTTTCCAACGCGCAAGCAAGTTGCTGGAAACGCACAGCATTATTCATTGCCTCGGTAAAACCAGCCTGCTCGGCAAGCGATATCTGGCCAAGATCGCGTAGATTATGTTTTAACCATTTATCCAATGGCATAGCGCCCGCGACTTGCGTCCAGTTGCGCCACAAGCGAATCAAACGGGAGTCCTGGTAGGTAGATACATCTGAAAAATTAAGTGAATTTTGCATGGCAAACACAATCACGAGAATGAATGAAATAAAACGACTGCGCGCATTTTAACAGCCTGTAAACACTTTACCTAATTGCGAATGTAATATCAGGTAATTGACATCATGAATTCACATTTACTTTATATTTCAATGAGTTAAGCGAAATTTTTAACTTATTTTCCTTGCAATATCCAAGGCAGCTTCTAGGGTTGAGCACAGGAGTTATGCATTCATGGAAATATTTTTCAAATAATCTCCCAAGGAGTGTCCCATGCGGATCAGGCCTTTTATAAAAGCCCTCTGTGCCATTGGTATTTTCTCAACCTCATCAGTTTCATTTAGCGCCGATAATTTTTCTTGCACCGCCCAAAAATCCTGGATTACCTCACCCAACGCACCAGCAGAAGTTCCAAAAGGAAAAGATGCTGATTTTTGCGAGTTCTACCAATTTTCCTGGCAATGGTTTTTGCAGTTGGTATCACCGGTTAAGGGACAGGATATTCGCCAATTTCAGGTGCAAAAAAATTATCCTGTCCTAGAAGCAACCGGACAAAACTCTTGCGACCAGCAGATTAACGGCCCCGTTTTATTTGCGGCGTTAAATAAAATAAAAAATGGCTTTGATATCCCTGAACGTACCGGTCAAGCAGGAACCGGCGGCGAAGCAATCTTCGATCAGGCAAAAAATATTGTTTTTTATGAGGTCAGGTTCGATCGCAATATGTGTAATGTGGGAAAAATACAAGCCAAGCCTAATTTTCCCGGCGGCACAACTGAAATTAAAATTGCCTGGAAAGTGCTAACCAGCGCCGATGACGCTAACCGCTACTTTCTCATGAAAGCCAATATTGATGGTGTACCCGGCGATGAAACACTCGGCCTTATTGGATTCCATCTAGCCATGGCGACAGAGCTGCACCCCGAAATGGTGTGGTCTTCGTTTGAACATATTAATAATTCTGCTGAATGCAATAATGGCAGCGAGAATGACCAACGCTGGTCATTTACCAGCAAAGCCTGCATCGATAAACCTGAAACCTGCCAGTTCAATGACGCGGTAGAACCCACACCGGGAAAAATCACCGGCACCCCAACAGAAATTTGTACCAGCCATCCAGGAGGCATGGAGCCCGGCGATCCGCACTTTGATAAAAATAGCGTCGCACTAAATGATCTGAATATTCAAATCAATGCCTTCCTGAGTGAGCTAAAACAAAATGATCCCATGTCGGTGTGGAAAAACTACAAAAATATTGGTGCGCTTTGGGTATCCGATACCAGCAAAGGATCGTTCCTGAGCGGAACACCAGATCCCTATTCAAACCAACGCGGCTCCATGCGTTTAGCGAATACCGTCATGGAAACTACATTCCAGGATGGCTTTGTAAACAAGGGCGTCAATCAAGGCCCCTACAGTTCAAACTGCTTCGGCTGCCATGAATACACGGTAGACCCGGTTTATCGTAATACCGGGCCACACAATAGATTTGATGTGAGCCATATTTTTATTAACGATATTCTCGCCGGTCAGTGTAAAAACCCAACGGATGTAAACGCAGGCCCGATTGGCAGCGACGCCGATGCACAAAGTATTTGCGCAAAAACCTGTGAAAACAAAGGTGGCTGGAATGGCAACTGGAAAACCACCACTCCAGGCACCCAGTCAGTATGCGCTTGCTGCAACGCGAAATAAAAAGCAATCTGATAAATAATTATTGCGAAATTAATCCTGTTTAAAGGAAATAATTCAATGAAAAAATATTTGCAACCTTGTTATCTACTATTGGTCGCGCTTGGCGTCAACAGCACGCCCAGCGTTGCCGAAAATGATCACTACTGTCGCGCACCCGCCACCACCAAAGACCATGCGGCACCCATGAACTATCCCGACCAGTTTGCCTGGCAACTATTTTTGGAGGTCAATCAAAAAGCCAAAAAAGAATACGCCACACTCAATGGTAAAAAAGTGGAATTAAACAACGCGATCTGGGAAACCTGGATTGATGACTCGGATAACTTTCCACAAAACCCAAATCCGGCCACACCACCGGCTTGGCCAACAAAAACAGATGGCCATAATTTGGCTTACATTTCCTTTAGCCATCAAACTTACAGCGAGGATAAAACCCGCAGCGAACCTGACTGCAGACCTGATGATTTAAAAAATGGTGGAACTTGTGAGGTGGTGTATCGCAACAAGGCTACCTTTGAATACATTAAAAACAACAATCTCTGGTATCAGGAAGGCATTGCTGATTACGTAAAAACCGGCAAGGAAATTGTTTTTCCCATCGACAGTATCGAGGTAAAAGGGAATTGGAAGTTGATTAAGGAAAATGAGAAAAGAGATTACCACTGGAATTACACCACTGATGGTCACTTGATTGGTTTGGTCGCCATGCACATTAGCTCCAAGGTGATTCCCAACTGGCTTTGGGCAACCTTTGAACATGTGGATAATCCGGGCCGCTGCGATTTATTAGGTTGCTATGACTGCTATGGTGTTACCAATCCCGTTACGCAACCCAACGCCAAAACCTTTGGTAGTGTTTATCCGGAAGAGCCGTTATCCCCCGCTTTAACCAAGCAATATGACAAAAATGGATTTAAGGGGAATTGGCTGAAGGAGTGGAAAAATTATCGCCTCAAAGGCAGCATGATTAATTTTACCGACTCTTACGGCAATGCCAGCCTGCTAGGTAACTCAGTGACGGAGAGCGGTTTTGTCGCCACCTCATCCTGCATGGGCTGCCATTCACGCGCGGCGGTAACCAGCGCAGGGCAAAAAGCATTTCCATTCTTTGGTGAACTGCCCTCCACCGCGGCGATCGGTAATGTTCCTGCACAATACGGATTGCAATTCCTCACGGTTAACGGTGCACCAAATCCAGCAGACTTTTACCATCGTGCTGGAAATTTAAACAACAACAATCCCTATGGCACATTGCAATTCCTGCAAACAGATTTTGTGTGGGCAATACCAATGCGCGCTAAATCGATCAAGCAAAACAACCAGTAATTATTACAACCTGTAACTATTACAACCAGCAACAATTAGCAACACTCGAGCGGCGCAGAAAACCTTCTGCGCCGTTTTTATTTTTGTCAGAGTGCAATAACTTTGCTGGAGTTAGGTAAACAGGAGTTTGCAGACGTAATGTTTTGTTTAGTAAATTGCCAAGTACAACTACGAGGGTTACAACTAATTCAATAATGATTTTTTTTATGGGGTTTTAACGTGAAACATGTCGCCCTTTCCCGTCGACAACTAATCAAAGGCTTGGGGCTGATGGGCCTTGGTGCTACAGCACCATTCAGCGTTGCCAGCAGCAGCGCCAAGCGCCTGGGGGTTGCCCTGGTGGGCCTGGGTTACTACAGCCGCGATGTATTGGCCCCTGCCCTGCAACTTACACGTCATTGTCAGCTCACTGGGATAGTAACTGGATCACCGGAAAAAATTCCCTACTGGCAAAAAACGTACGGCATTCTGGATTACAACATCTACAACTACAAAAACATGCATGAGCTAGCCAACAACCCGGCTATCGATGTTATCTATATAGTTACACCTACAGGTACACACAAACAATTTACCGAAATTGCCGCCAACGCCGGCAAACACGTCTGGTGCGAAAAACCCATGGCGATGAGTGCGCGCGAATGCCAGGCCATGATTGATGTATGTAAAAAAAATAAAGTGCAGCTTACCGTTGGCTATCGCATGCAGCATGAAGCCAACACGCAAAAAATTATGCAATTTGCACGCGATAAACCTTACGGAAATATTCAGGAAATTATCGCCGAAGCTGGCTACAACAATACCGGTGAAACCCACGGCTGGCGCGCAGACCCAAAACTGGGCGGCGGCGCCATGTACGATATGGGTGTGTATCCGTTAAACGCCGCGCGTTATACCGCCGGAGAGGAACCTATCGCAGTCACAGCCACTATGACATCGACACGTGAACTCTATAAACATGTGGATGAAACCACAGAATTCGAACTGGAGTTTGCCAGCGGTGCACGCGCAAAATGTGCGACAAGCTATGCACGCAACATGAATTCGCTGCGCGCAAACTGTGAAAAAGGTTGGTACGAATTAAAACCCTTCCAATCCTATTCCGGTGTGCGTGGACGTACTAGCAACGGATTGGAGTTACCCGCATCGCCCTTGAACCAACAGGCAGTGCAAATGGATAACGATACATTATCCATTTTGCACAACTCCCCCATTCTGGTTCCCGGTGAAGAAGGCATGAAAGATATTGCGATTTTGGAAGCAATTTTTAAAGCGGCGAAAACCAATACACGAATACTGCTTTGAAAAAATACCCGGATGCAATAATACATCCGGATATTTTTATAACTCAATTACGGAGCTATACCAGCCCATACCCCTTCTGAACGACGCCCGGCGATATCTGCACGGCCGTCACCATTAAGATCACCATATTGTAGTGAGCTATTATATTTTGCATCCGCCCAACCGAAGGTATCTGCAAATTCAGCACTCCACAAACGCGCCTGCGTGAAGCTTGATCCATTCGATAAAGCAGCCCAAACACCTTCATGACCCCGACCAATAACGTCATCCATGCCATCACCATTTAAATCGGCAAAGTGTATCGATTTATAATATTGTGGTTGAGTCCAATCATAACTACTAAAATCAGTAGTCCACCAACTAGCATTTACTCCATTAAATTCCCCACCTGCCACCTTGGTATTCAGGGCAACCATAATTCCCCATTTGCCATGTCCAACAATATCTGCCCAACCATCGCCGTTCACATCGGCAAATTGAACCGTCGTGGCTCGATTGGCAACACCCCAGTTCCAATTATCGTCAGCGTGATCATAAAAGTTTTGGGTAAAGGCGAGCTTTTTCTTTTGGAAACCAGTACCGGTACTGTAGGCAATCCAGATTCCCTGAGATGAGCGGGCGCAAATGTCAGCCTTACCATCTTTATTGATATCAACCAATTTAATGGTTGAATACCAACGTTCGTCATTACCCCAACTACCATTGCCATCTGCATCAGCGAAGTCAGCAATGCCATTGTTATATGATGACAACTGATAACTCATATTAACGACATTATTAAAACCGTTGCCATTATTAATAGCCACCATAATGCCATTAGGCCCCTTTCCTACAATATCAATTTTTCCATCGCCATTAACATCACCATATTGAATAGACGCACTGTATTTAGTGTTATTCCATCCAGCAGCATCAGTAAAGTTGCCGCTATACAGAACTTGCTTTTGCGCAAAACCGAATTGAGTTCCCGGAAAGCCATAGGCCACATAAATACCATTGGATTTGCGCATTAATGCATCCATTTTTCCGTCTTTGTTGATGTCAGCAAGACGGAAAGTATTGTAATAGCTGGCGTTAGCTCCCACTCCATCGGCATCAGAATAGTCACCATTGTAGGCGGTGAACAAATCAAGGGGTGAAAATTCCAGTACTGGCCCGGCAAAAACAAATCCTTGCTGCTTCAATAGAGGCACAAGGTGTTGCACAGCCTGCAGGGTATAATTACTACCTTCAGTGAACTCGTTACCATCGTGCATCTGAATAATTCCGCCATGATTATTTTTCTGGACGGTAATTAAATTGAACAAGTCGTTCATAGCTTGCTGAGGGCTAATGCCATTTGCAGCATAGTACCAATCTATTGAATCGTAATTGGTTTCGATATCACGATACTGACGTGTTATTCCGGGCATGGAATTGTAGTTGGAAATACCGGCTACATTGTGCGGCGCGCGGATAAAATACCACCGATTACGCACATAGGGATCAATGATATTTTGTAAATTATTAATGCCGCTCAACACATCTGTATTATTTTGCAGACCGTCATAAAAATGCGCAAAAGTATGATTAGCTACGCGTTGACGATTGTTGGCCAGAGCAGTCAGTGCTGCTGGATAGTGACTCACACCAACCGTGCGCCCATCTTTGTGGCCAATAACAAAAAAGGTTCCCGATATCTTTTGGGAGTTAAGGTACTGATACAGTTGTTCTGAATAAGCATCAGGACCATCATCAAATGTCAGGGAAACAACTTTATCGGGAAAATTATAGATATTTTCACTACCGTCAACCCAAAATGGAGCCTGGGCTAACGCAGCAGATGAAACAAACAATGGAAGAGCGCAGCTACTTGCTGTCAACATCATGTTGAAAAATACTTTTTTCATGATTTTTCCTTAGTAAAAATGCCATTTAAAGTAGTTATGAAGATTTTATAGATAAATTCATAATAGAAAATAAATACAATATTCTTCGGCGGCAAAATTACAGGAAAAAAATGAATATTTGTTATGCTTTAAATGACAATATCGAGATATGTGAACTGTAACTCCGATAAATCCGCAGAGAACTACCCAGCCATTTCACTAAACCTATACTGCAACCAGATTAATGATGGATACGCAGCCAACCAACTCCATACAAAGCGATTTAATCCAAATAAAACTGCATTGGCCACATGAAATATTCCAGTCGTCAGCAATGCTACTACCAGCGTCACTGAATGCAAAAGTGCTAACGGAAATAACAGCTCACCGATAATCACTGCTCTGGATGCAAACACCAATAACCCTGGCTTTGCAGCCAAATTACGCAATGACTCACTCACCGGATAAGCGGTAAAGGCAAATACTTCACGCAACGCCTTGCCAGATCTCCACTCCAAATTTTCTATCTTTACCAGACCGGATTGAAAATACGACAAGGTTAACTGCAAAGCCAAATAACCCAGGGCAATTTCCTGCCACATGCGCGAAGGAGCCAAGTTGGCAAGCCATAAGCACAGCAATACCAGCATACTCATAGTATCGCTGCCGCCATTGTAAGGCCCATGGAAACGTTTGATTAACAACAAAAATGTAACCAATAATGCGCTTTCAACCCATAAGGGATAAATACCCAGCATAAGCAGGATTGCCAGCGGTGCGCGAATTAACGCTAATTTTTGCTCCAACCCGTGACCGCGCAAAAACTCCAGGCTTTGCTGAAATAACGCAAACCCAAGCAATATTTCCGCAAGTCTTACTGCCAACTCCAGGGTCATGGTTTTACCCCCGCATTAACTAGTACATAAGCTTGCGATTGCAAAAACAGCTCATCCTTCACCTGCCCCATTTTGTTTGCATCAGTATCCTCACTGTAGATCGCACGAATTCGAAACTGCATAAAACGGGCATTCGCCGGTGAAACAATCTCACCCAGCTCAATTGATTTTAATAATCGCTGCGCAATTTCCTCCCGATAAAATACATCGCCACCTTCAAACAATCGCTCTGCACAACTATTCATATACAACAGCTCATTCCACTGCGGATTATGGAATAGCCGAATAATTTGTTGCGTAAACATTATTTTTGAAGGAATCGGCCGAAAGGGAATCCAGGACTCCGGAGCACCGCCCGCTTCAGCAATAAACCCCACATCAATTCTGGGGGATGGACCTATGCTACTGAAGAAGCGCCAGGAGGGAAAAAGTATTGGTAGCAACAACTTGATTAGTTGAGGAGCGTTCATGTGCAACAAATTCCCCCGAGGCAGGCAAAAAAATATATAACCTCTAATAAAATTATTGCCAGCTTCCGCCACTTTGGCTGCAACTTGCACTTGCTCCCGTAAGCGTGCCAGCATCCGTTGAATAGTGGTATGAATCTAACGGCTGCCTCGCCATGTTTTCACAGATTCCTTGTGCAGGAGTCGGGCAAGACGCAACATAGGTAATCTTAGCTGGCTGCCCCCCCATAGGAACGTACATTTTACTCATTGCCGTACATGTCTCTGTAAACTTGGCCGGTGCCAAACCCTTATTTTGCAAGCAGTCATTAATTTCAAGACTAACTCCCATCAAACTAACCGAACCTTCCAACATGCACGCTTTCTCATTTGCTGCAGCAATATTTACGCAGAGAGAACCAGCAACAACCAAAACTCCAGCTACGACTTTTAACATTTATTTTTTCCTTGATTAGAGAACAATAACTCAGCAGATACTTAAATTTATAAACTCAATAGACTTTTGAAATTATCCCTATAGCGTCGAGATAACACCAGCAATTTTCCGCAATGGAGTGTTACCTCATGATCCCCAGAATCCAGCGCTTGCACTTGTTGCACCCGGTGCAAATTAACAATGCTGGAGCGATGAATGCGCACAAAATCGGCAGGCAATAATTTTTCCAATTTATCCATAGTAATACGCATGGGGTAAACACTGCTACGTATATGTAAGTTCGCGTAATTGCCAGACGCTTCTATCCATTCAATATCCGCCGTTTTAATCAGGAATTCTCGCCCCAATTTTTTGATTAACAGCATCTCCGGGCTTTTTTCTGGTTCCGGTTGCTCCGTTTCTACTTCATTGGTCAGATAACTCGCCTCACCTTGCAAACGTCGATAGATCAGTCGAAAACCAAAAATCAGTAACAGTAATGTCAAATAGGTTTGTGCATCTTTGCGGTATTCATATAACAACTCGGTTGCGATATTGCCGAAATAATAGTCAGCACCCATTAACCAATAACAAAGATGGCGAAGAGCTACCATGCCCCCCACATGCAGCAGTGAAAACGGAATAGTTAGTAGTAGATGAAATCCGATACAGGCCTTCAGGGAAAGATTTGCCAGCCATCGATCATGAATATAAACGCCCAATGGAATCAGCAACAAAATCATGCAAGCACTGGACAGCTCCCAGGATAAAGGCTCCCAAAATTCAATATCGCGCCCATCGCGTTTTATTTCCATTAACTTGGTTGTAGCAAGAACCAACACATTAAAGCCAAACCAACCTAATAGCAGCGCCCAACCCCACACGCGGGGATGCGCAAGAAAATGTTGTTGGTAGCGACTGGATAATTCGTTACTCATTGGTCTCTCTTTTATTGCTCACTATTGGCTACGACTGTTAACTGGCCTTTTTTTACCTGCTAGTGATCACTTAATCTCGTCACAACCGGCTGCCGCTTATCACAGAGTTTTGTAAATCAATCACTTAACAAACCATTGTAGCCATACAAGAACCTAGGATAGCGGTTTAGCACGCATTGCAGGAATAAAAAATGATGCAGGAAAAACTACCGCCAATACCATCATCCATTAACACAACAACACGCTTGCATGAGTTGGATGGCCTAAGAATAACCGTGTTTGGATTATTAATTTTGTACCACACCGGCATGCTCTACGTTGCCGATTGGGGTTTTCATTACAAAAGCCAATACCAAAGCGAGCCCCTGGCCAACCTGATGCTCTGGTCCAACCAATGGCGTATGTCGCTATTGTTTTTGATCAGCGGTGCAGCCCTGGCCATGTTCTTGCCCAAGCACGCCAACTGGAAAACGGTGGGCAAACGCCTTGCTCAACTGCTATTGCCATTGTTATTCGGAATGCTGGTTATAGTAGTTCCACAGGTTTATATCGAAGCAAAATCACAACACATTATCGAAAACCTGGATTACTGGCAGTTCTGGTATGCTTATCTGGATCAACAAAGTGCTGAATTCAAAGACCATAAAACCATCGGCCAAATGCACTTCACCTGGAACCACCTTTGGTACCTACCCTACCTTTTTGTTTACACCCTTATATTGGCGATATTTTATCCATTGCTGCGCTGCCAACTGATGCAATCTATCTGGCACTGGCTATCGGCCCGTATACTTTTAACACACATAGTATTCCTCCCAATCGCGGGCTTTTATATTAACGGCGCGCTGCTCTATGCCGATAACCCGGTTACCCACAATTTGATCGAGGATTGGTTTAACCACGGTCGTTCATTTTTCAGTTTTGTTTTGGGCTTTGCGTTAGTACAAATTCCCCTCCTTTGGGGCCGCATAAAAACCATCCGTTGGTGTTTATTGATTGCAGGATCAATCAGCTACAGCTATACGCTTTTTGCATTTCACGGAGGAAAATTGGGTGATGGTGTAATCACTGAATCTATCAACGGGCTCCTATGGTCAGCAAACTGCTGGCTCTGGATGCTCTGCGTCATCGCCTGGGGCCAACATTGGTTCACTCGCAGCAGCCCATTGATTCGCTACTTAAATTCCGGAATATTTTGTTTTTATATCTTGCACCAAACGCTCATTATTGTTTTTGCGTATTGGCTTACACCTTTGCAGCTGGGCGGATTTTTTGAACCATTGGTAGTAATAACATTAACTGCACTAAGCTGCTGGGGATTATTTGAATTGATTAAACCTATTCCAGGGATAAGGGTGTTGTTTGGGATAAATTCACGCTCAACAATCAATGAAAAGTTGTATCTATCATCAATAACAAGGGCGCAATAAATTGCGCCCCTACATTAATCACATCGCCTGCTTCTTCAACTTATCAATTTCATCACGCAGTTTTGCGGCCACTTCAAATTCCAAATCTTTGGCAGCCTGGAACATTTGTTTTTCCAGCAGCTCGATGGTTTTCCAAATATCTTTAGGGTTAACTTCCACTTTGTATTTAGCTTGTTTCTCGGCGATGGCCATGGCTTTGTTGCGCGCGCCGCGACCGCCGGCTCCGGGAACGACTGAGCCTTCGAGGATGTCGGTAATATTTTTGTTGATGCCTTTTGGCGTGATGCCGTGTTTGGTGTTGTGGTCGATTTGTTTTTGACGGCGACGATCGGTTTCGTCGATGGCACGCTGCATGGAGCCGGTGATTCTGTCGGCGTAGAGAATCGCTTTACCGTTAACGTTACGCGCAGCACGGCCGATGGTTTGGATGAGCGAACGATCTGAACGCAAGAAACCTTCTTTATCTGCATCCAGAATTGCCACCAGCGATACTTCCGGCATATCCAAACCTTCACGCAACAGGTTAATACCGACGAGTACATCGAATTGACCGAGACGCAAATCGCGGATAATTTCTACGCGCTCTACTGTGTCGATATCCGAGTGCAAATAACGCACACGCACGCCGTGTTCACCCAGGTATTCGGTCAAATCTTCCGCCATACGTTTGGTGAGCGTAGTAATTAATACCCGCTCATTTTGCTCCACACGCAAACGAATTTCTGAGAGCACATCGTCCACCTGCGTAGTTGCCGGGCGAATTTCAATGATAGGGTCAATCAAACCGGTTGGGCGCACTACCTGCTCGACAACCTGCCCCTGATTTTCCGCTTCGTATTTACCCGGTGTTGCAGACACCATAATCATTTGCGGGGCAATACGCTCCCATTCATCAAAACGCATGGGGCGATTATCCAATGCAGAAGGCAAACGGAAACCGTATTCCACCAGGGTTTCCTTACGCGATCGGTCGCCTTTGTACATAGCACCGATTTGCGGAATAGTTACATGGCTTTCGTCAATAACCAATAACGCATCTTGCGGCAAATAATCAAACAAGGTTGGTGGTGGTTCACCGGATTCACGTCCCGACAAAAAGCGAGAATAGTTTTCGATACCGTTGCAATAACCCAACTCTTGCATCATTTCCAAATCGTAACGGGTACGCTGCTCCAAACGCTGGGCTTCCACCAACTTATTATTTTCACGCAAGTATTCCAAACGGGTGCGCAATTCTTCTTTAATATTTTCGATTGCTTCCAGAACTGTTTCGCGCGGCGTTACATAGTGAGATTTTGGATAAATCGTATAGCGCGCTACTTTGTGCAGCACCTCGCCAGTGAGCGGATCAAAAATAGAAATTTGTTCCACTTCATCATCAAACAATTCCACTCGCACCGCTTCCATATCGGAATCCGCTGGATAAATATCAATTACTTCACCGCGTACACGATAAGTCGCGCGCGCAAAATCCATATCATTGCGGGTGTATTGCAATTCTGCGAGGCGACGCAGAATCTGGCGCTGGTCAATTTTATCGCCGCGCACAATGTGCAACAGCATTTTCATGTAGGACTCGGGATCGCCCAAACCGTAAATGGCTGATACTGTCGCCACTACGATGGCGTCCTTACGTTCCATCAATGATTTTGTAGCCGAGAGACGCATTTGCTCAATGTGTTCGTTTACCGACGAATCTTTTTCGATAAAAGTATCTGACGAAGGTACATAGGCTTCTGGCTGGTAGTAATCGTAATAGGAGACAAAATATTCTACGGAGTTGTTGGGAAAAAACTCTTTGAACTCGCCGTAGAGTTGCGCGGCCAGCGTTTTGTTATGGGCCATGATTAGTGTGGGCCGCTGCATGCGCGCGATCACATTGGCGATGGTAAAGGTTTTACCCGAACCGGTTACCCCCAACAGGGTTTGGTGGGCCAGGCCTGCATCCAAACCTTGCACCAAACCTTCAATGGCGGTGGGCTGATCCCCGGCGGGCGCGAATTCACTGTTTACAACGAATTGTTTACTCATAGCGACTCAAACGTGAATTGAAAAATGGAATTGTAACGAAAATCGTCTGCACAATGGCTAGACTTGAACATCAACCAGACTAATACCCGGCACTGACAACCGGTGTCAGCAGCCCAAGGAGGTTTTATGAGCGAGTTTCGTATCGAACACGACAGTATGGGTGAAGTACAGGTTCCCAAAGCCGCGCTCTACGGCGCCCAAACCCAGCGGGCGCTGGACAATTTCGCCATCAGCACCCTCACCCTGCCCCCGCGTTTTATCCATGCCGTTGTCCATATCAAGAAGGCCGCCGCGCTGACCAATCGTCAATTGGGCTTGCTGGATGAAGATATTTCCTGGGCCATCTGCGCCGCCTGCGATAGCTTGCTGGCCGGACATTATCTGGACCAATTCCCGGTAGATGTCTTCCAGACCGGCTCCGGCACCAGCACCAACATGAATGTGAATGAAGTGATCGCCCATATCGCCAGTGACCTGGCCGGGCAAAAAGTGCACGCCAATGATCACGTCAATATGAGCCAAAGCAGCAACGACACAATCCCCAGTGCCATCCATATCAGCGCAGCCCTGGCACTGAAGCAACAGCTTTACCCCGCCATGGAAGAACTACACACCAGCTTGCTGGGCAAATCCGAAGCATTTACTGATGTAGTGAAAACCGGCCGCACCCATTTGATGGACGCTATGCCCCTGACGCTGGGACAGGAAATCGGCGGCTGGGCCAGCCAGGTTGAAAGCAACTACGTGCGCTTGCAAATGGCACTACCGCAATTATTGCGCATTGCCCAAGGTGGTACAGCGGTGGGAACTGGCATTAATGCACACCCGGAATTTGCCACTGCATTTGCGGTAAACCTGACTGAAGCAACACATTTGGAATTTTTACCGGCCGATAATTTTTTTGCGCAGATGAGTGCGCAAGATACCGCCGTCGCTATTTCCGGCCACTTAAAAACACTCGCCGTAAGCCTGATGAAGATTGCCAATGATTTGCGCTGGATGAACTCCGGCCCGCTTGCCGGTTTGGGTGAAATTCAATTGCAGGCATTGCAACCCGGCTCATCCATTATGCCCGGCAAAGTAAACCCGGTAATTCCCGAAGCCGTGTGCATGGCCGCCGCGCAAGTGATGGGTAATGATGTAAGCATTGGTATCGCCGGGCAATCCGGCAATTTCCAGTTAAACGTAATGCTGCCGTTAATTGCCTACAACTTATTGCAATCGATAGAACTGCTCAGCAACTCCTGCAATGAACTGGCCGATAAAACTATCGCCCCATTCCAGGTTAATCGCGCAAACCTCAATAAAGCGCTCGCACAAAACCCCATTTTGGTCACTGCGTTAAATCCGCTCATCGGTTACGAAAAAGCGGCAGCAATCGCGAAGAAAGCCTACAATGAAGGTCGTGCGATTATTGATGTTGCGCAAGAAGAAACAAAACTGGGGCGAGCGGAACTGGAAGCGCTATTGAATCCGGAAAAATTAACGCATGGGGGATTGTAAGTAAAATCGCTAAAAAAATTCGCCGAGATTGGATTCTGTACCACCAAAGAGAAACTACAGAATCCAATCTACCTTGGGATATTAATTATTCGCGCTCAAACTCCACATCCATCAAACGCACCTCAGCAGCGGTTTTTCCTTCCGGCTTAACGCGAATATATAACTTCGCATAATCATTAACCGGTTTGCCTAGAGGGATACTTACACGTGAGTAATTCCAAACACTATCTGGCGTTACACTGAGCGAACCCAGCAGCTCACCACTGGAATTATCCTGATAAATTTCAATTGTCCAGGCACTTGCCTCACGCAAAAAGTAAACACCTATATTGAATGCGGTGATATCCGTTAAATCATACTCACCAAACTTAAAGCCGGCCCAGTTATCACTGGCTTTGAGATTGATAACATCTTGCTCTTTATACTTATCGATACTCACCAATTTACCCAGTGACGCTGGGCTAATAACGCTGGCAAAATCCACTCTGGCGGGCACCAACACAAACTCATTCTGGATTTGAATAGCCGGAACGCCATTAGTGGCTTTATCAGTAACAGACACCGCAAACTTGTAGAACTCACCGGTTGCTTTATAGGGCGTATCGGCGGTTCCCAGTTTTTTGCTATGTGCTTTTAATTCCACACTGCCCGTCAACGGCAAGGACTTAGGAGAATTATCTTCGGTTAATGACAATACATAAGTAGCCAATGCGGTACGATCTGCTTCGCTCAAACCAGAGAAGGCCGGCATATTCATTTCACCCCAGACACCTGCACCACCATTGCCAATTTTGTTTACCAAATATTTCAGCGCCTTCGCATCCTTTTGGTATTTTTTGGCTACATCGCGAAATGCTGGACCAACCACTTTCTCTTCAATTTTGTGGCAACCCAAACAGTTATTTGCATCGACCAAAGCCTTGCCTTGATCAAGCAAACTAACACTTTGGTGGCCCTGTGATTTTTCGGTTACCGCTGATTGAAACCCAAACTGAATAAAGGGATTGTTATTTGCGATTGAGGTAACCGCACCATCTTCTTTATCGTTAACAACAAACTCGTAGGAAAAACTTTTACTATCTGGCCAATAGAAGCTCTTATTCATTGTTGATGCGAGCCCTATTGTTGGTGGTTCGTTGCCGATAACCAGAGACTCCTGCACCGAAGTTTTGGCCCCCTGAGTATCAGTAACGTTAAGTGTTAATTGATATTCACCGGACACATCAATATCAACATTTACTTCTGGCACATTGCCTAAATGCTTTTCAACACAGTTCGCAGCTGCACACTTCAGTTTCCATTCAAACTGAATTTTATCGCCATCCAAATCCACTGATTGTTTGGCCGATGCGGCAATTCGTGCGGGAATACCTGCACGGTTTTTATCTACCTGAATGTGCGCTAGCGGTGGGCGGTTTCCGGCGCCCACATATTCAATACGCGACAAACGCGCATCCGGGTTACCGGTAAACCAGGACATTCCGTATTCCAATACATACAGGGTTCCATCTGGTGCAAAGCGTGCATCGATTGGCAAGGCATAGCTGATTTGTGGGGCAAAAGGTTCAATTTTTTGAATGCGTCCCTGCTCATCAAAACTCACGGCTTTCACCCAGGTACGCATAAAATCTACAATAAATAATTTATTGTTGTAATAGGACGGGTAGCGATTTACCGACTCGGGATACTCGTCATTATGATAAACATCCGCAACTATTGCTGTGCGGCCACCGGTTCCCATTTCCGGGAAGTCCTCAGAAATACCATAAGGATAAGCAATAAATGCAGGTTGCGCCGGCGGTAATTCTTTCGCGCCGGTATTGTTGGGCGAAATATTTAAAGGCGCTAAGGGATCAACCCAATCGCCAGATTTTTTATCGGAATAATCAAAAAAGTTATACGCGTGATTTTTACCAATTACCAATGGCCAACCAAAATTGCCCGCCGCCGTTACGCGATTCACTTCATCGTAACCCTGCGGGCCTTTTTGCTCAGAATCCTTACTTGCATCTGGCCCCACATCACCATAAAACAAATGACCAGTTTTCTTATCGAAGGTCAGGCTGTAGGGGTTGCGCGCGCCCATCACATAAATTTCCGGGCGACCAATACTCGCATCTGTAAATAAATTGCCGGCAGGAATTTCGTAACCAGAATCTGCTTTGGGCTTTATCCGCAACACTTTACCGCGCAAATCCATAGTGTTGCCAGCACTGCGCAGACCATCGTTCTTTTTCATATCCGCGCGAAAATCTACCGGAGCATAGCCGTCCTGATCATGGGGATTGGTGTTATCACCCGTGGAAAAAAACAATTCGCCATTGCTGCCAAATTGCAAATCACCACCTGTGTGACAACAATTGTTATCAATCGAGTACTCCAACAAAACCTGTTCCGTGGCAGCATCGACTTGCTGGTTACTCCATTTAAAACGTGCAAGCCGCTGGCGCAGTTGTTTTTTGCCTTCCACTTCAGTGGCAACAGTAAAGGCCGCGTATATCCACTGGCTGTTAGCAAAATCAGGATCTACCGCTACCCCCACCAAACCCAGCTCCATAAATTTGTCATAGCCGACTGGCAGTGTCCCCGCCTCACTTAATTGCCCGGTTTTGTAATCCACGCGCTGAAATCGACCTGGACGCAAGGCAATCAACGCATCACCATTGGGGAAAAAAGCCAGCTTGATGGGCTCATCCAATTTATCCACTAAGGTTTTTTTAATAAAGCGATTATCTTCCGGGCGCGATTTGCTGTAATCCAAACGTGGCTGAAAGCCATTGCGGTGATTTAAACCAACCACGTAAGTTAAGCCGCCCACCAACTGTTGCAAAAAATGTGGATTGGAAAAGGTTTCATTGGTGTGCCCCAACGCGGTGTAAAACGCACGGCCACCGTCGTAATCGTGATACCAGGAAATGGGGTGGTCGTGATTGTGCTCGCCACCTTTATAAGTGGATTCATCCACTTTGGTAAGCACATGGATAAATTCATACATATCGCGGAAGTTATACCACTCATCGGCGAGCGAAAAAGTTTCCGGGAGCGAAGTGGTTGCGGGATGATTTTTATCAACTACCTGTACAGTCGCCTGTTGTACGTTGCTGGGATCATTGGGATGATTTTTAAATACCGCCCCCACCAAATTACGATACCAGAACCAATCACCCTGCCATTCGGTGTCTGTCGCGGCATGAATACCAACAAAACCACCGCCCGCCTGGATAAAACGCTCCATTGCCAGTTGTTGCGGCTCATCCAGCACATCGCCAGTTGTATTTAAAAACACAATCGCATTGAATTGGCGCAGGTTTTCATCGCTGAATTGTGCTGCATCTTCAGTTGCCACCAGTGTAAATTGATGCTGTTGCGCCAGCTGTTCCAGCGCGGTTAGGCCTGAAGGAATGGAGTCGTGACGAAAACCGGCGGTTTTACTAAACACCAGAATGCGCGCCCCTGAGAGACGTGCCTGATCGGGAAGCGCAGAGGTAGATGCTGAATCAGATGAGGTGGATTGAATCGCCGGCTTATCGCAACCAGCCAATCCGAAGAACAATATTACACACAGACCCAATGCTATTTTTTTTGCTGCCAGCAAGCGTAAGGCGCGAGGAATCCTAAAGCTGGGAATAGTCAGGAACATAAATGAACCCTTATTGTTGTATGGTGATTTTATTTATCAAGTCTAGTTACTTTCAAATCTAGCCACTATCAAATCTAGTCATTATCAAGTCTAGTCAAAAGTACCGGTAAAAAAACAAAACCTATTCCCTGAAATAAAAATGCCGCTGATTTTATCAGCGGCATTAGATTCTATCAGCAGCCTGCGCAGCGGGCGTCAAGGTTTACCCTGCTAAACGCTTCTTTTCTCTTTAACTTAACAACAACCCTGAATCAGGATTTTTCCAGCCAACGCTGCAAGCGCCCTTCCAGATCATCATAGCGTATCGGTTTGGGGATATAGTCGTCCATCCCCGCCGCCAAATATTCATCCTGATTAGTTTCCGTTTGTGCCGCTGTTACTGCAACAATTGGTAGATGACGCAAACTGTGAGTCGCTCGTTCATAGTCGCGAATTTTTTGTGTCGCGCGCAAACTATCTTCTTCCTTCATGTCATAGTCCATTAACACCAAATCAAAACGCTCCTTTTCAACAATTTCCACTGCCTCCAAACCGTTCTGTGCAATTTGTACATAACAACCCAGTTTTTTCAGCATGGCACTAATCACCATTTGGTCAACACGGTGATCCTCCACCAGTAACACCCGAGGAACTACAGCGAGAACACTGGCATCACGCTCAAAGGGTTTGCGCTCTTCATCCAGATTCACGTTAAGCAATTTTTGGATGGCTACATCGTGCAAACGCCTGCGCATAATGGGTTTTTCAATCACACAAACTTGCGGATAACTGCGCAGATGCAAGCGCATTTCCGGGCTATCGCTTTGCAAAATACTCATGGCAATAATTTGTTTGACTGCGGCGATTTCCGGGTGAGCAACAATTTCACGCGATAGCGCCAAGCCATTCATGTTGTTGAGCTTGGTAAAAATTAATACCAAATCAAAAGGAGTTCCAGTCTTGGCTTGTTCAGTGAGCCGGTTAATTGCTTGCTCCTGTCCAGCCGCAATTACCGTGCTCATCCCCCAGGCATTAATTTCATCGGCCAGGGCATTGGAATTGCTTTCGGGCAAATCCACCAACAACGCACGTTTACCACGCAATTTTTGTTCAGAGCCAAAACGTCGCTCTTCATGGGAGACCACTTGTAAAGCCACGTTAATAAAAATGCGGTTACCGCGATTTTTATTTTCACGCAGGTGAATACTGCCGCCCATACATTCAGCAAGCCCCTTACAAATTGCCAAACCAATTCCAGCAAGTTTACTCTCGTGAGCATCAGCATCATTTTCACCGGCGACATTTTTTTCGCTATCGCTAATAATGACCTGCAACTCGCCAAAGTCATCCTGCTCCTGATGAACGCGCGCCTCAATAAACACGTGTTCAATACGGCTGGCTTTTAATGTGTGGTTCAACAGAGTTGCCAGAATTTGATTCAAGCGCGCCACATCACCTTTTACGCGCAAGGGCATGTTGGGGTCAAACATGTAATAAAGTTCAACACCTTGTTGATGAGCATCAAGCGTAAAGTCCTGCACAAACTTCTCAAGTACACGACGCAAGTCAAATTCAACTTCATCGAGCACCAGGGTTTTGGTAGTAATTTTGGAGAAGTCGACCACGTTGTTAACCAAATCTATCTGACGCCCCGCCGCTTTGTTGGCGGTGGTTAATAATTCGCGGTGATGCTCGGAAAGCTGGCTGTCATCAATCAATGACAAGGTGCTCATCACGTCGCTAATAGATGCGCGGATTTCTTGCCCGAGGTTTACCAAAAATTCATTTTTTAATTCAATTTGCGCCTGCGAACTGCGCTTTTCGTTTTCCAAACCTTGCGCGCGTTCGCGTAACGCATAGTGAGCTTCCAGTCGCTCCCAGTAGGCCAGTGAAGTCACCTTGCCCTGATGCGCCAACATCACGTAAAACATCAGCATAATGCAGCCATATAAAACACCTTCTGCATTACCCAGCAAGATTGCCGTTACAGCAGCGGGTATCTGACCAATCGCAAGATATAAGGTTAAGAAATGGCGGTAAGGTGCAAATACGTTGGCCACGCTGGAGTAAAACACCACGGAATAGAGCCACATAATCAGGGTTTCGTCGCGCATCCCCTGCACCCAGGTGAGGGTCACCAGAATGACACTCCACCAGGCAGCCCCTAAACAGGATGCAAAAAAATACTGGTTGCGCCAGCGCGCCGGAGCTCGGGCATAAAGTGCATCAAAACGAAACAGATAATAGCTGCGCACCAGAGTCACCAGTAATAAACCGGTAACCAGGACTATCGCAGTATTGTGTTCTTTTTTTTCAAAATCCCCGAAGGCAAGGCAGAGCACAAAAACCAGGAAGTTGAGGATGAGGCCGCGCCGACTGTATTTGGCAACACGCGCATCTGTCTCGCGCATAATGGCGCGATCTTTCTGAACCTTGCAGGCGGGAACAAAAAAATGAAACATAACTTTCTCAATCAAAAAGTTTGTCTAAAAAGCTTGCCGAATTACTGCTAACTAAACAGGTGAGGATTTACCCCAACAGGTGAACCGCAATTTCCTTAATTACAAACACCATAATCGCAAACCCCAGCACACCAAAGAGCACAAAGGTACCAAACTTGCCGGCGTTCGATTTTTTAGCCAGGTCCCACACAATAAAAAACATAAAAATCACTAACCCGCCACCGCACACATACATTGCCAGGGTTTCAAATTGCTCTAGATTCATTGTTGTCATCGCCTGATCAGGAAAAACGGGGCGCCATTGTAACGAAAAATAATCGTGAAAAGGTGATTTCGAGTTTAGCAGCGCAATGCCTAATTCGTTGTGCAGCAACAAAAAAGCCGCTACAAGAGCGGCTTTTGACGAGGTTTTTACAGACGTTCAATCAACTCGGGGAGCAGATCAAACAAATCCCCCACCAAACCATAGTCTGCCACCTGGAAGATAGGCGCGTCCGGGTCATTATTAATCGCCACCACTACACGCGACTCACTCATACCCGCCAGATGCTGCACGGCACCGGAAATCCCGACGGCAATGTATAACTCTGGCGCAACTACCTTACCGGTCTGCCCCACTTGCATATCATTGGCAACAAAACCGGCATCGACTGCAGCGCGGGAGGCGCCAACCGCTGCACCCAGCTTATCAGCCAGGCGATATACAAGATCAAAGTTATCCCTGGTTTGCAGCCCCCGGCCACCCGACACCACCACTCTCGCCGACGCCAATTCTGGTCGCTCCTGCAACACCTTTTCTTCGCTGATCACACGACTCAGGTTCTGGCTGGCGGGACCAGGCACCTTAACAAGCTGAGCTACGGCAGTATCGTGCAACTCAATGGCAGTAAATGCACTGGTACGCAGGGTCATCAGCTTTTTGGCCTGCTGCGTAGTAACGGTCGCAATGGCGCTACCCGCATACACCGGACGCTTAAACCGGGTTGCACCATCGATTGCAATAACATCGGCAATAGGCTGTGTATCCAGCAGTGCAGCAAGGCGTGGCAGGAGGTTCTTGCCAAACGAGGAAGACGGGATAAATAAATATTCATAGGCTGCTGCCAGTTCCGCCAGCCAAGGTGCGAGGGTTTCCGCCAGCGAATCAGGGATAGATTCCGGACATATTACTTGAGCCACCCGGGGCACGCGGACCGCCGCTTGTTGCTGCGACAGACTGTTATCACACAACACCAGATCACACTCTACCTCCAGGTGCTGGCACAAGGCTGCCACCGCTCCCATAACCTGCTGATTACCTATTCCCAGACCAGTATCAGCAGGCTCCAGAATCACCAGCACTTTAGTCTTCATACTCATAATACTTGCACCTCCTGGCGCAGTTTTTCCAACAGCTCATCCACTGATGCCAATTGCTTACCTGCCGGGCGCGGTTTGGGCGTAGCGAGGGCCTCTGTAATAACTCGCACCGCCGCGACTCCACCAAGCTCTGCCGCATCGATCACTGCCAGGGGCTTTTGGCGCGCCTTAATAATATTCGGCATGGTTGGGTAACGGGGCTGGTTGAGGCGCAAATCCGCTGTGATAACAGCTGGTAAACGCAACGCCAGGGTCTGCAGACCACCATCCAGCTCCCGTGTTACATA
Source organism: Gammaproteobacteria bacterium (assembly GCA_021151625.1). Lineage (GTDB taxonomy): Bacteria > Pseudomonadota > Gammaproteobacteria > Pseudomonadales > Cellvibrionaceae > Cellvibrio. The sequence continues at coordinate 42,524 of JAGKWY010000011.1, forward strand.
AGCCTCTTCACCTATCACCTGAACTTTAGAGGCGAAGGTTCCCTGGGAGAAATTACATAAAGCCGCCAACATTTGACCGGTCTGGTTATTGTCACCATCGGTCGATTGTTTACCCAGCAGAATCAGTCCAGGTTGTTCACGCTCGACGATCGCCTTAAGCAATTTGGCAATAGACAAGGGCTCCAAAAGTTCGTCGGTAGAGATATGAATTGCCCTATCGCCGCCTAACGCCAGAGCCGCGCGCAGTTGCTCCTGCACATTGGAAGGTCCAACACTCACCACAACGACTTCGGAAGCCACAGCCTGCTCTTTCAGGCGTATAGCTTCTTCCAGGGCAATTTCACAAAAGGGATTGATCGACATTTTGGCCGTGGCGGTATCCATACCACTGCCATCAGGGAGGGGGCGCACGCGGACGTTCGGGTCCACTGCGCGCTTGATTGCTACTAATATTTTCAAGACGCATTCCTTGTGATGGCAAGCAATTGCCGCCATTCAATTCAATAAAGACTGATTAGGTACCAGGCAGTTGCTTGCCTGATGGGTGATTATAGCCAGTCACAGGTGATTTCGCCTAAATTCCCATGCTTCGCTGGACGCACAAGTTCACATCCATCACAATTTACATCTTTTTTCAGCGGGCCCAATTCACCCGATCAACACTCTGGACACTTGTTATGCGTATTACCAAAATTGCTACTATTGCTTTTATCTGCCTATTCCTCTCTGCCTGTGTATCCTCCTTGCTAATTGGCAATAAATTGCAAAGCAAACTTATGTGGTCCTTTTTAAAGCCGCTGGTGGGTTTCGATCCCAACGAAGTGAATTTGTTTGAAACCCCCATGATTAAAGATCGTATGACCGCATTGCTGGGCGATAAATACGAACCCACTATGAAGCTGCTGCGTACAGCCCAGGAAATCCAGCAGGAAGGCGCCCTCTTTTACGTTGCATCCCGCTACGCCCCGAAAGAAGTGCAAGCAATTACCGACAAGGCGGGAATGGTATGGAATGCCGACACCAACCAAATGGCTGTCATGTTAATTAAGGATGGCACGCCGCAAATTTTTTCCGAGCAAATAGAAAATGCCAAAGAAAAAATTACCCCGGTATTACCGAAAGAACTGCAAACTGCTTACGACAAAGCCCAGGCAGCCAAGCAAGCGATAGAAGAAAAGCAAAAAGCGCTGACCAATGTACAAAAAATTATCGAGAATCCACTGGAAGCAACAGGCGAAGCAGTAAAACAGAAAGTTGATAACAGTATTCAACAGAAAAAAGATGAAGCCCAACAAGCCGTAGAAAATAAAGTCAACGAGACACTGCCTATTCCAACCCAGGAAGAACTGGATTTGGATGAAGCCCTGAAAAAAGAAGCAGAAAGCCTGAAAAAATAGTTCGCCAGGCGCTGTAACAAATCCCCACGCCAAACATCTACAGGTTCATACATATCATTCAAGGAACCTGTAGGTGTTATATGACCAGCTCACTCATCACCCAAACTTACCAACAACTTTCCAAAAGTAGCAACACCCTGGCGAGTCTTCTGCTGCGCCTTTACCTGGCCCCAATTTTCTGGATGGCAGGCATAAGCAAACTCAATTCGTTTGAAAACACGGTTGATTGGTTTGGCAACAGCGACTGGGGCCTTGGGCTACCCTTTCCCTGGTTGTTGGCATCCCTTGCCACCGCAACCGAGTTGGCCGGCGCAATTTTATTAACCCTGGGGTTATTTACCCGCCTGATTTCCATTCCACTGATCGTCACCATGGTGGTAGCCATTGCCAGTGTGCATTGGGAAAACGGCTGGCAGGCAATTGCCGATGCGCATGCGCCATTTGCCAATGAGCAAGTACTCGCTGCACCGGAAAAGCTGGAGCGCGCACGCGACATTTTGCAGGAGCATGGTAACTACGAATGGCTAACTGCCAGCGGTAAATTTGTAATCCTGAATAACGGTATCGAGTTTGCAGCAACCTATTTAATTATGCTGCTGGCGTTAATCGGGCTTGGGGCCGGCAAATATCACAGCCTGGATTACTGGCTTGCGCACTATTGGCAACGTAAAAAAACCATTCCGCTAACTTATAGTGTTTAGGTAGTAATGCTAAGCTTGCAGCCTGTTTATTTCCTTAACCCAGGCTGCGTAATCCCATGGATGAAAACCTGCTAATTACACAACTTATTGCCGGCGACGATAAGGCCTTTCGTTATTTGATTGGGCAATACCAGGCACTTATGCTGAGTATTGCGCGCGCAATTGTGGGCGATGTATTCGCCGATGAAATCGTGCAGGAGTCATGGGTCGCCGTGTATAAAAATATTGCCGGTTTTGAGCGACGCGCATCACTCAAAACCTGGCTACTAACCATTGTGAGCAACCAGGCCAAAGCGCGTTTGCGCAAAGAATCGCGCATGGTTTCACTGGAACAATTGGATGGCGAAACGCCCGGCAGTTATCTGGACTCCGCCAATTTTAAAAGTGATGGGCATTGGCAAAATCCTATTTCGCAGTGGAACAATGAATCACCCGAGGCGCTACTCGAAGAAAAACAATTGCAGCAGTGCATCGCCAAAACCCTGAACCTGCTACCGCCTACACAAAAAGCGGCATTTATATTGCGCGATATGGAGCAGCAATCCTTTGAAGACATCTGCAATCTACTCAATGTCAGCGCGGCCAACGTACGGGTTCTGGTGCATCGCGCACGTTTGACCTTGATGCAAGTGATCGACCGCTATCAGGAGACTGGCTCATGTTAAGTTGCAAACAAGTTGCCTCCCTGGCCAGCCAGTATCTGGATAAAGATACCAATACCCCGTTAACCTGGAAAATTCGTGTGCACCTGATGATGTGCGCAAATTGCAGACGCTTTGTCCGGCATTTAAAGATCACCCAGTCAGTAACCCAAAAAGTCGTCATTACTGACCCAACAACCGATGCAGAAAAAATCTGGCAAGAGCTACAACAAAAAATAAAACAAGATTCACAGCAGGATTAAAATCTAAAATGGAATTTGCGCTGGAGACACTGTTATTTTTATTTTTCGCAGCTGCCATCGCCGGCTTTATGGATACGCTCGCTGGTGGTGGTGGACTAATTACAATTCCTGCCCTGGTGGTATCCGGCGTGCCGCCGCTGGCTGCATTGGGCACCAATAAATTCCAAAGTTCTTTCGGCTCCGGTACTGCCAGTTTTTTATTATTTAAACGCAAAAAAATCCACTGGGAAACTGTAAGGCCGTTAATGCTTATGGCTTTTATTGGCTCTGTTATTGGTAGCCTGCTGGTACAATTTATCAACACCCAGCTACTCAGCTTTATTATCCCTCTCGTACTAATCATTATTGCAACTTACTTTATTAGCGCCCCCTATTTTAAATTGGAAACTGAAATACCGCGCGTCTCTGAACGCACTTACAAAAACCTTGTAATTCCCGGCATAGGTATTTATGACGGCATGTTCGGCCCGGGCACAGGTTCATTTTTGGCAGTAGCCGGCGTTAGCTTGCGCGCACTGGAGCTGATCAAAGCCACTGCCACCGCAAAACCATTGAACTTTGCCACCAACATAGCCTCGCTCATAGTTTTTATCGCCGCAGGCCAGGTGATTTGGCTAGCAGGACTAGCAATGATCGCGGGGCAAATACTGCAAAAGTGCAAAGTTGCGGTGCAGAGAATAACCCTTGATATTGAAGATTTGGGAGACAACAGAAGCTGGTCATGCACGAACAACTATTGCGCATGGGATATTTCAGCAGAAATTGCCGAAGCCGCTTTCACCACCGCCACCAGCGCTATAGTCTCCGGTTCCATTGCAGTAGCAGGCAATACTGCTTATTGGTTGGAGAGCGAGGGAAAATGCCCAGGCAATAAATCAATAGATAACCAAACTGATAACCAAAAGCCTGCCGAACAATCCAATAAACACAACACCGAATATGTTATTGAAGAGGAAATAATTACTAAGAAATTGTGACTTTATTATTCACATCCCGATTATCAGCAATCGGGCGCTGCGCAATAACCTCCCTACCCGATTTACTCATGCGATCATAAAGTACCACATGCACGGTGGCCGCCAAATTCATACAACCAATCGTCGGGATATAAACCACGTGATCACAGTAATCCAGAATTTCTTTTTTTAATGAGCCATCTTCCGGGCCGAAAATATAATAGGCATTTTCCGGATGCACAAAATCCATTAAGGGCACAGCACCCTCAATCAATTCAATAGCAACCAGTTTGGCACCCGCGACAGGTGCAGCAGGTAAGTTTTCCGCATGGGCTAACGGAATCTTGCTCTGTGCATTTTTGGTGTCAGTAGCAAATTTGCGCGCACGCTCAAAACGCACACCGGAATAGAAGACAGCATCCACTTCAAAACACCCTGCCGCGCGCATCACCATGCCAACATTGGTGGGGCTTTTAGGGTTTACCAAACCTATATAGGAGTGCGTTTTTTGCATGTGCGATTGCTCGTTAAAAAACCAAATGAAGTGCTGTTGAAGATCAGGAAAGGCGCTGTTTAAAATCACTGTACCCAAACTCGCGGATGACATCCAACTCATTAGTACGCGAATCCCAGACTGCAATTGCAGGCAAATTAATACCGTTAAAGGTAGTTGTTTTTACCATGGTGTAATGCGCCATATCGTCAAACATTAACCGTTGCCCAACTTGAAGTGCTTGCGCAAAAGAATAATCACCAATGACATCACCCGCCAAACAGGTCATTCCGCCAAGACGATAGGTATGTGGCAACTCATTGGGCATTCCCGCCCCTAAAATGTCGGCGCGATACGGCATTTCCAAAACATCCGGCATATGGCAAGTTGCGGAGGTATCCAGAATCGCCTGCGCCATGGTGTTCCAGGTAATATCCAAGACTTCTGCCACCAATACGCCGCTGCGAATAGCCACCGCTTCACCCGGCTCCAAATAAACCTGCAAATCATAATTCGCCTGAAAATTTTTGAGCATATCAATCAAGTCGTCAACTTGATAATCCTCGCGCGAAATATGGTGCCCCCCACCAAAATTGATCCAGCGAATATGCTTGAAATATTTGCCGAATTTTTTGATTACGGCATCCAGTGTGCGATCCAAGGGTGGGAGATCTTGCTGGCACAGGGTATGAAAATGCAATCCGGAAATACCAACCAGAATATCCGGCGTTTGTGCAACAGCCGCTTCAAACTCAGCGATAGTTACTCCCATACGCGAACAAGGAGCGCAAGGGTCATAAAGCGCCACCTCGCCCTCGGAATGCTCCGGATTTATACGAATACCAAACTGCAGCTCAGGGCGCTCTTGCTGCGCCGTTAATGCCTGGGATTTAAAGCGCGACCACTGCGAAAAAGAATTAAATAGCACATGGTCTGCAACAGTTAAAATCTCAAGCAAATCCGCTTCTTTGTAGGCCGCTGAATAGCAGTGAACCTCACCGCCAAACTCTTCCCTCCCCAAACGCGCCTCATGCAAACCGCTGGCACAGGTTCCGGAAAGGTATTCGTGAAATAACGGCGCCAGACTCCAGCACGAAAAAGCCTTTAATGCCCCCAATACCTTCGCACCACTCTCACGTTGTACACGATTGAGGATTTTTAAATTATCCTCCACTGCCGCTTTATCAATGACAAAACACGGTGATGGCACACGACGAGGATCAAAATGGGTAAAGTATTCGCGTTTTTGCATAATCAGTTTTTCATTACACTCGGATCAATCTCCACCACCTGCCATGGCAAGCCGTACTGATTGAGATCAGCCATAAACGGATCAGGATCATGTTGCTCCATATTCCACACGCCCGGCTTTTTCCATTTTCCTTCTAAAATCATTTTTGCCCCGATCATCGCCGGCACACCAGTAGTATAAGAAATCGCTTGCGATTTCACTTCGCGGTAGCATTCCTGA
>JAGKWY010000203.1 GCA_021151625.1 Gammaproteobacteria bacterium
TGTTGTGACCCCAGAAAAACAAAACCCGCACCTGGGTGCAGGCGCGGGTTATTTAACAAGAGGATATGGCTTTAGTCACGCAAAACTTGCATGAAATCCACTCTGTTGGCTGGATTTGCCATTATTCCTTGTTGGCGAGGTTGTCGACGATTTCTTCCAGGTTGGAGTGACGCACGTCCTCGCCATTAACCAGATAAATGACATACTGGGCCAGGTTGCGCGCGTGATCGCCAATACGTTCCAGCGCACGCAGCGACCAGATGATATTCAGCACACGGGTAATACTGCGCGGGTCTTCAATCATGAAAGTTACCAGCTCGCGCATAGCGGTGCTGTATTCCATATCCACTTGCTTATCGGTCTGCACCACGTTCAATGCAAGTTCCATGTCCAGACGCGCAAACGCGTCCAGTGCATCCTGCAGCATTTTTGATACATGACCACCAATATGGCGCACTTCAATATAGCCGCGCGGTGCGTGACCATCTTTATTCATCGCAATTGCCTGACGGGCGATTTTTGATGCTTCATCGCCAATGCGCTCCAAATCGGTAATTGCCTTGGTCACTGCGATAACCAGACGCAAGTCGCTCGCCGCTGGCTGGCGACGAGCGAGGATGCGCACGCATTCTTCATCGATGGTGACTTCCATGGAATTTACTTTGGTATCGGCGCGCACGACTTGTTCAGCGCGCTCCAGATCCGCATCGATTAACGCCTGGATAGCATCATTCACTTGTCGCTGGGCCATGCCGCCCATTTCCGACAAGTGCGTGCGAATGGTTTCCAACTCAATATTGTATTGCTGCGATATATGATGAGTGTGACTCGTAATATCCATAACCATGATGCGACCTCCGCATTAACCGTAACGGCCGGTGATGTAATCTTCAGTTTGTTTTTTGCTGGGAGCTCATCCAGCAAAATCACTTCCGGCTCAATCGCAATTGCACGCGCAATTACCAGGCGCTGTTGCTGACCGCCCGACAATCCAAACGCGTTGTCATGCAAGCGATCTTTTACTTCATCCCAAAGCGCAGCACCGCGCAAGGATTTCTCTACTACTTCATCCAACACCCGCTTGGATTTCACTCCTTGCAAGCGTAGACCATAGGCAACATTTTCGTAGATAGTTTTTGGAAATGGATTTGGTTTTTGGAACACCATTCCCACCTGGCGACGCAATTCAGCCACATCGACTGCCTTGTCATAAATGTTAGCGCCTTCCAGTAAAATTTCACCTTCAATGCGGCAGGCATCGACCAAATCGTTCATACGATTGAAGCAGCGCAACAAGGTTGACTTGCCGCATCCGGAAGGACCGATAAAGGCGGTCACTTTTTTCTCCGGAATTTTCATATTCACGGTGTTTAACGCGCGTTTCGGACCGTAATACAAGTTGAGGTTTTTCACTTCAAGCTTGATAGGTTCTCCACTCGCGTATTAATCCGAAGCACTGCGATATTTTTCGCGCAGGTTGTTACGGATTTTGATAGCGGTAATATTCAGGGCAATAATCAACAACACCAGGGTTAATGAAGTGGCGTATACCAATGGGCGCGCCGCTTCGACGTTAGGACTTTGGAAACCCACATCATAAATGTGGAACCCCAGGTGCATAATTTTTTGATCCAGATGCAGATAAGGATAATTGCCATCCACCGGTAAGGCCGGCGCCAACTTGACCACACCCACCAACATCAGCGGCGCCACTTCACCTGCCGCGCGCGCAATCGCCAGAATCAAACCAGTCATCATCGCAGGTGTTGCCAGAGGCACAACCACTTTCCACAAGGTTTCTGCTTTGGTTGCACCCAATGCAAGGCTGCCCTGGCGAATCGTACTGGGAATGCGCGACAAACCTTCTTCGGTCGATACAATCACGATCGGCAAGGTTAAAAGTGCGAGGGTTAACGAAGCCCAAAACAAACCAGGCGTACCGAAGGTTGGTGAAGGCAAGGATTCGGTGTAAAACAATTCATCGATATTGCCACCGAGCGTGTACACAAAAAATCCCAAACCAAATACACCGTAGACAATCGATGGAACACCAGCGAGGTTATACACAGAGATGCGGATAATTTTTAAGAAGGTTCCCTGCTTGGCATATTCGCGCAAATAAATCGCCGCCAGCACACCAAAAGGCGTAACCATGATCGACATTACAATCACCATGGTAAGGGTGCCGAAAATTGCCGGGAAAATACCACCCTCAGTATTGGCCTCGCGCGGCTCCGCGGTCATAAACTCCCAGAAACGCTCCAGGTACTGACCGGATTTAGCAATTACGCCCATATCATTCGGGCGAGTTACACGCACAATATGATCAAACGCAATAACTACCTCTTTGTTGTCTGCGGTACGTGCAATTAATTTGTCACGCGTAGCCTGCGACAAAATCTCATCGCGCTCTTTTTTAATCACCTCATATTCTGCTTCCAATGCTGCGCGACGCTCGGCCAATTCGGCATCCGCATTGGCCAGTTGTGTACCGGTAATTCCGTCCAACTCCAGACGGCGGCGCTCCAGGCGCAACTCATCCATTTGATTATTGATACGACCAATATCCACTTTTTCGATGCGATGGATTTTATCGTGCAAATCCAATGCGCGACTCAAGCGCTGATCCATCTGTTGCCAAAAATCAGCACTGCTTAATTCGCTAACAACATTGTCTTGTTCTTTAATCGCCACTGGATAACCGTAGAAATTACCCCACTCGCGACGCTCAATGGAAATTGCATCTTTCGGGTATTCCCACTTATCCATGCCAGTATCGAGAAACCAGGCAAAATCGCGGCCATTAACATCGCGGTTACCCATTTTAAATAAATGGCGAGTTATTAATTCCACCTCAGGCCCAACTGTGTAACCGCCATCACGTGCAACAGCCGCGGAAATAATTTCATCGCGCACCGCTTCGCCCATCACGATATGCCGCTCGCCATCGCGATCAACAATTGAGGTTTGCAAAATATCCGCAGGCCAGAAGTGACCAAAACCACGTACCGCTATCAAACCCAACAGGCCTAATACCATCAACATACAGATGGCAACTGCGCCGCCGTTTAGCCAAATCCAGGGCGAACCGCTGCTGAACCAGGACGTTTTTCGTTTCAATAAATTTTTCATCACATGCTTCCGAAAAAGATCATCTGAAATTACAGATTGCTATAGCGTTGACGCAAACGCTGACGAATAACTTCAGCCAAAGTGTTCACCACAAATGTCAGTGCAAGCAACACCAGGGCTGCGAGGAACAATACTCGGAAGTGCGTACTACCCACTGCAGTTTCCGGCAATTCAACGGCGATATTTGCAGATAAGGTGCGCATACCTTCGAAGATATTGAAATTCACCACCGGACTATTACCGGTAGCCATCAACACAATCATGGTTTCACCCACAGCGCGCCCAAAGCCCATCATCACCGCCGAGAAAATCCCTGGGCTTGCAGTTGGCAATACCACACCAACCATTGTCTGCCATGGCGTGGCACCCAATGCTAATGAACCCTGTGTGAGATGGCGCGGCACACTGAACACCGCATCTTCAGCGATAGAAAAAATACTGGGGATAACCGCAAAGCCCATGATTATGCCGACGACCAAAGCATTGCGCTGATCGTAATTTATGCCCGCATCGGTGAACCATTGACGCATGCTGCCATTAAAGAACCAAACTTCAGTTAAGGGGCTGAGGGCAACGCAAGCCCAAACAGTGGCAATAATTGGAAGAATGACGATAACGGCTTCCCAACCTTCAGGCATTTTATTGCGCACAGATTCAGGACATTTGCTCCAGGCAAAACCTGTAACCAACATAATTACCGGCAACAAAATCAAAATACTAAAAATTGCCGGCAAATGATTTTCAATAAAGGGCGCAAGCCACAAACCTGCAAGGAAACCCAGAATTACTGTTGGCAGCGCGGCCATAATTTCAATGGTTGGCTTTACAATGCCGCGCAGTTTCGGGGTCATAAAATAGGCGGTGTAAATCGCGCCCATCACACCCAACGGAACTGCAAATAAAATGGCAAAGAAAGCCGCTTTTAACGTACCCAACGAGAGCGGAACGAAACTCATCTTGGCTTCAAAATTGTCACTACCGGAAGACGCTTGCCAAATATATTCCGGTGCATCACGACCTTCGTACCAGACTTTTTGCCAGAGCGAACTAAAAGACACTTCCGGGTGTTTGTTCCACACATCCAACAGCGATAGATTTTTGCTGTCATCGATTAACAAAGCACGATTATTAATCGGTGAAATCGCAATTTTGTTAATGGGTTTATCGAGAATGATTTGCGATTTATCGGTGGCCACTATTAGATGTTGTGCCCCCTCATCGATTTGCATGTGAGTGCCAATAACGCCCTGCGGTAAAGGCGGCAGAGTAAAAACTTCCTGCTCAAGATTTACCGCACCAGTAATTAAATTGCGGCTGCTACTAAACACACCGAGCAATAAGCGATTATCCGCCGTCAGTGCGCCAATCAGAGTGCCACTGGAGGTTTCCTGAATCGCCAATACATTTAATGCACTGCCCTTCTCATCCAGTTGGATAGGTTGATCACCCAGGGGAAATTCCACACTGGGAGTAATTTGGCGTTTGTCGTTGGGATAACTGAGTTCGTATTCAGTTTTAGCAACAGCGACCTGGCCATTGTTGTAGCCATAGGCCACCAGGCCGTGATCAGCCGTGCTGGTCGCCAATACTGAAAATTCACTGCCTTCGGTTTTGGGCATTTGCGCAGACAAGAGTGTTTTACCATCATCCACGGTGAAGAAGCTGATAGCGCCACTGCGTTTAAAATTGCCGCCAATTTCTTCGTAGCGCTCCAGAGTCAGAAACTCAGTTTCATCTTCCGGCGCTTGATGCAGGGCCTCAGGCGTGTAGGTTTTTACTACTTCTACCGATGCACCGCGAAACAAGGGGGCAATTTCAGAAAACAGGTAGAAAAATATTAGTCCCAATGAAAAAACAACCGCCATTCCGGCGGCCATCACTCCATAGCGGGACAGGCCATCCTTAAATTTACGAAGGCGACGCAGGCGGTTGCGCTGTTCGAGTGTCGGCATCAAGCTGACGGTTTCTTTTACCAAGGGAATGGGT
>JAGKWY010000204.1 GCA_021151625.1 Gammaproteobacteria bacterium
CCTGCGTCGCTTCAAGCGCGCCTGTGAAAAAGCCGGTATTTTGGCTGACGTTCGCGCTCGCGAATGCTATGAGAAGCCAACCACTATTCGTAAGCGTGATGCAGCAGCAGCTGTTAAGCGTCATGCTAAAAAGGTTCAACGCGAATCTAAAAAGTTTACCCGTCTGTACTAATAGCTTGCTGCGCCCACTTGGGATAACGCAGCTGCTAGTGCTTACCGGTTCCGCTTGTTAGTTGTGTTTGCATCTTTTCACTAACAAGCCGTGCGTTTTAAGTAATTGATTATTGGTGCCCCCATGAGTCAAGCAACGCTAAAAGACCGCATAAATGATGCCTTAAAGACCGCGATGCGCGCTAAAGAAAAAGAGCGCGTCGCGGTTTTGCGTCTTGTGATGTCTGAATTCAAGAAAATCGAAGTGGATGAGCGCATCGAGCTGGATGACGCCCGCGTATTGGCCGTACTGGATAAAATGGTCAAGCAGCGCCGCGATTCCGAGACTCAATATCGCAATGCCAATCGCCCCGAGCTTGCCGAACAGGAAGCTTATGAGATTGGTCAAATCCAGGAGTTCTTGCCTGCTGCCCTTACTGCCGCCGAACTGGATGCAATAGTTGCCAAAGCGATTGCCGATGCCGGTGTTACTGAGGCGCGCGATATGGGCAAAGCCATGGCACTTATCAAACCGCAAGTGCAAGGCCGTGCCGATATGGGCGATGTCAGCAAACTGCTCAAAACCAAATTAAGTAACTAGTCGCCTGAATTACTAGCTTAGTGCTAGAGTCAGACAAATCCCTCCAGGCGACTGCTTCATGGCCGGACTAATCCCCCAAAGTTTTATTGACGATCTGCTCGACCGCCTCGACATAGTCGATGTGGTTGACAGCCGCGTAAAACTCAAAAAAACCGGCAAAAACTATAGCGCCTGCTGCCCCTTCCACGACGAGAAAACCCCTTCCTTCACCGTCAGTCCGGAGAAACAGTTCTTTTATTGTTTCGGCTGTGGTGCGAGCGGCAATGCCCTGGGTTTTATCATGGACTACGAGCGTCTCAGCTTCCCGGAAGCTGCCGAGTCACTCGCCCGCCTTGCCGGCCTGGAAGTACCACGCGAAGTCCAAACCGAAGCCCAGCAAAAGCGCGAAGAAGAAAAGCGCAGTATTTACACCTTGCTCGAAAAGGCCGATCAATTTTATCAACAGCAATTGCGCCACCACCCCAGCAAGCATCTGGCGGTGAATTACCTGAAAAATCGCGGACTCGATGGCAAAACCGCCAAATCCTATGGCGTAGGCTTCGCCCCTCCCGGCTGGGACAACCTGCTTAAATCCCTCGCGCAAAATGATGATGACAAGCACCTGCTGATCGAAGGCGGAATGCTGATTCACCAGGAACAGGAAAAGAAGCTTTACGACCGTTTTCGTCATCGCATTATGTTCCCCATCCGCGATACACGCGGGCGCGTCATCGGCTTTGGCGGTCGCGTTTTGGGTGATGACAAGCCCAAATACCTCAACTCCCCGGAAACACCGGTATTCCATAAAGGCCAGGAGCTTTATGGGCTTTACGAAGCACGCCTCGCCTACCGCGAACTACCGCGCCTACTGGTTGTAGAAGGCTATATGGATGTCGTCAGCCTGGCACAATTCGGTATTTGCTACGGAGTAGCAACACTCGGTACTGCCTGCGGACCAGATCACCTCGATCGCGCCTTCAAATACACCAATGAAGTGGTATTTTGCTTTGATGGCGACAAAGCTGGCCGCAGTGCAGCGCAGCGTGCGCTGGAAGCCTCTATCGAATGCATGACCGACGGTCGCACCGTAAAATTCCTGTTCCTGCCGGAAAATGAAGACCCGGATACCCTGGTACGCCAAATCGGCCCGGAAAAATTCGAGCGCATGATCGATCTGGCAGTCCCCTTTGAAGATTACTTATTTGATGCTGTCGCCGACGGATTGAATATTCGCACCATGGAAGGCCGCGCCACCTTTAGCAAGCGCGCCGCCCCCCTACTGGATCGTTTACCCAAAGGCGTATTTCGCGAATTGATGTTTGAAAGCCTGGCGACGCGCACAGGATTGAACCGCAATGTATTGCAAGATCTGGTGTTAGAGCAGCACACCAAAGAAGCACCTGCCCAGACCTTCCAGCCCAAGTCACCAGCAGAAGACAAAGTCCCGCAGGTTGCCATGCCGCGACAAGCCGATAGCTGGTGGGACCACCAAGCCCAGACCCACCAACCAAACCCTTACGATACCGGCATGCATCCAGGCGACTACGGTGATTTCCCTGCAGAATTACCACCTCCGGATTATCGCGAATACTACGAAGAGCCTGTGACGCGGCAACCAAGCCATCGCCAATACCAGCCCGAACTGCAAGCACGCGCGCAAAGTAAATACCTGATGCCGCCCGCGCGCAAAGCTTTAGCCCTGTTGCTTGCACATACATCACTGGCAAGCATGGAACCGGATCACGACACATGGATGAACATCAGCGACGAACTGGACTGCCAGATGCTGGGCCGCCTGCTGAAAGTACTGCATGAGCGGCCGCACTACAATTTATCGCACCTGATTGGCTATTGGCGCGGAATCTATGGCGCAGAAGATACTGAACGATTGGCCGCAGTTGCCGGGCACGACCTATTGCAGGCAGCTAACGCCTTAACCCAACCCCGTGCCGACAAACCCGCCAAAGCGGATTACGACACCCAGGCAGCTTTTGCTGGTGCCATGGAAAAATTGCGCCAACAGCAAAACCAGAAAAAAAGCGCTGAATCCTTGGCAAAACTTAAAAATGCCGACTTAACTCAACTATCCAAAGAAGAGCGCGAGCAGCTGGTGCGCGCCGCTCTGGCAACCAAACTGCAACCTTAACCCTGTAAATCGGTCAAAAGCTGCACAACTCTCGCACTAAGTGACGAGAGTTTTTGGTGTCGTCACCCGACTGCCTAGAATCCACTCAAACAAGTGGAGTATAATTTCGGGCTTTGCATTTCACTCACCAGGTTTTAATAGGGTCTCGAATGTCTGAAGACG